>NZ_JBIXJU010000001.1:0-272500 GCF_052871675.1 Sphingopyxis sp. LARHCG72
TGCCCTCCCGAGCGTGCGAACGGCAGATATCCAAGCTCGTCGAGCACGATCAGATCGAGCCGCGACAGCTGCGCCGCCAGGGTCCCGCCTTTGCCGATCCGGGTCTCCTCTTCGAGGCGTGTCACCAGATCGACGGTGTTGAAGTAGCGGGCGCGAGCGCCCCTTCGCACGACATTGGCGGTGATCGCGATGGCGAGGTGGGTTTTGCCTGTCCCCGTGCCGCCGACCAGCACGATATTGCGGCGAGGCGGGAGGAAGGAGCCGTCATGAAGGGACCGGATCATCTCCTCATTGATCGGCGTGCCCTCGAAGCTGAACCGCTCCAGGTCCTTCACCACGGGCAGCCTCGCAGCCGTCATCCGATAGCGGATGGAGGCTGCATCCCGATGGGTCGCCTCGGCGCGGAGCAGATCGGTCAGTATCTCCATGGTGGTGCGCTTGCGCTGGAGGCCGGTGGTGACCGCCTCGTCGAACGCCGCCGCCATGCCCTTGAGTCCGAGGCCGCGCATCGTGTCGATCATATCATGCCGCTGCATCATAGCCTCGCAGCAGATCATAGCGGGCACAGTCGGCGAGCGGAGGATGCTGCAGCATCCGGTCTTCCGAAGTGACGATGCTGTGGGGTGTCGCCGGCTCGCGGCGCCGGGAGAGGATGTTGAGGATCAGCTCGTCGCTGGCCGTTCCGTTCGCCAACGCTTCGCGCACGGCAGCCTCTACCGGCTCCAGGCCATCGGTGAGCACCGCCGAGAGGACCCGCACGAACCTGCGATCGGCCTCGTCCCCGGTGCCGAGCCTTCGCCGTAATCGGTGCAGGGCGGGCGGCAGATCCCAGTCCTGGAACGGTGCGCCGTTACGCAGCGCGCCGGGCTTGTGCGCGAGGACCGGCAGATAATGCCAGGGATCGTATATCGTGCGGTTCCGACCGAAGTGGCGCTCATGCTCCCCGACGATCGCATCGCCGCAGCGTATGACGATGCGATCGGCATAGGAGCGCACCTGAACGGTCCGGCGTGCGGCCGTCGACATGACCGAGTAGCGGTTGCGATCGAAGCTGATGAGGCAGGTGCCGGTGACGGCATGCTCGCTCTCATGGAAGCCGTCGAACGGTGCCAGGATCGGCTGCAGGGCCGGTCGCTCCATATCCAGCGCCTCGGCGACGGTGATATCCCCGCGTTCGGGATGGGCATGATGCTCGGCCCAGCGCCGGCACTCGGCCTCCAGCCACCCGTTGAGCTCGGCCAGGCTGGCGAACCGGAGTCGCGGCTGGAAGAAGCGGCCTCGGATCGTCTGGACCTGCTGCTCGACCTGGCCCTTCTCCCATCCCGCCGCCGGCGAGCAGGCGGTCGGCTCGACCATGTAATGATCGGTCATGATCAGGAAGCGGCGGTTGAACACACGCTCCTTGCCGGTGAACACGGCCGTCACCGCCGTCTTCATATTATCGTAGATGCCGCGTCGCGGCACACCGCCGAAGAAAGCGAACGCCCGGGCATGGGCATCGAACAGCATCTCCTGGCCCTCGCGCGGATAAGCCCGGACATAAGGTGCGCGCGAGGCGCAGAGGCGGACATGCGCCACCTTCACCCGCATCGGCTTGCCGGCGATCTCCACATCCTCGTGGCTCCAGTCGAACTGGTAGGCCTCGCCGGGCTGGAAGGTCATCGGGATGAACGCCGGTGCGCCTTCGCCCGCATCCTTCCGCCGCGCAGCACGCCAGCGCGCCGCATAGCGGCGCACCGCATCATAAGACCCTTCGAACCCCTCGCGCACCAACAGATCATGGATACGCGTCATCCGCAGCCGATCACGGCGGCCGCTGCCCTCGTTCTCCTCGAGCAGCGCATCGAGACGATCCTGATAAGGACCGATCCGCGGCAGCGGCTGGACTTTGCGCTGATAGTTGAACGCCGCCTCCGGCGACCGGATCGCCTTGCGGACGACCTTCCGCGACAAACGAAGGTCACGAGCGATCGCCTTGATCGCCTTACCCGCTGCATGCTCACGCCGAATCCGAACCACTGTCTCCACGATCAACATCCCGTTCTCGCCAACTGATCAAAACCAGTCGGCCGACTAAATCCCCGGGATGAAGGGGTCCTTTTTGCACGCCGATCACCCCACGAAGGGGGTGCCTATTGCACGCTGATCCTCATGATTCGACATCAACCTGACATCGATCGAGGATGTCTGCCTGCGAGGGCTCGGTCATATCGTAAAGCGGCGCTGCGGCATGCAGTTGTTTGATCTCGTCGAGTACCTCGCGCTCGATGCGCTTATGCGCCGAGCGGACATCCTCGTCCGGAGCATCCGGATGACCCGCGTCCCAATCAGCCACGGCCTCGGTTTCTCGAAGGAACAATTCCCGCCAATAAAAGCGCTTGATCTTACTGGTCCGACCCGGAATCGCAGCCGCGGGCGCGGGTTCAAGCGCTAGGCCCCGGCAGCCGTTGCAGACATTGGGCTGAAACGCGATCGTCACGGGCACCCGTAACTGGGTGTCAAGTTCGCGGCCTTCGACAAGCTGGTGAGCGAGAAAGCGTCGCCCAAATGCCTCGTCGCAACTGCACATCATGACCTCCCCGCAATCGGTGCACCGATATTTGCGGATCAATTCATGCTGGTTGAGACAGGCAATGGCGCCGTGCTTGCATACGTTCGACTGACTCATCGACGCATTTCCTACGCGCCGGTGAGGACATACAATATTTCGGAGGCCTCGGCGCTCTCCGCTGCCGCCCCTGATAGACTTGCGGGTTTGAACTTCAGATGCGTCAGCAACTCGTGCGCCAACTCATCTTCACGGCGAGTTACCGCAAAAAGCGACTGGCCCTTCACCAAAGTCCGCAGCTTCGTGAAAAGCCTGGTCAACTGGCCCTTCCTTCGGTGATCTTTGTGCAAATAGAGCCAGTCGACGCGAACCCTGAACGCCTTGGGATCGGCGGATGCGCCCATTCGCTTGAACAATCGCGCTCGCCACGCGGCTCGCGGCTTACCTAGCCCAGCCACGGCGACAACCTTACCCCTATAGATGGAATAGCCGACGCGAAATGCACCGGCCAACTCTTTCCGAATCCGCGCGGGATCATGATCACCGGCAACCGCCGCGGCGATCGCATCGAGCATTTCTGGTGAACAATCCGCCGGCGCCACCCACTTCGCCTTGTAATTCTTGCGATCTTCCCGATCACATATGATCCTCGAAGCCTCAGCGAGGGCAGCCTGACCATCTTCGACAGTAAGCTCACGCGCCGGCTTTCCCCGCATCGTGTAGGACAGCTTTTGCTTGGCTAGGACGGCCTTGAGGATGTCTTTGTCCTCGCTGATCTGCTCGATCAGGTTTTCCGTGAGCTTCTTCAGCTCCCGATCGCGAACGGGGTCTTCGCGCGTGTCCTGGCGGAATATCGCGCGTAAACGATCACCGATATCGATAGTCTCGTCATCGACCCGCTTCGTATAAGCGAGAATCGTGTCGATGGTGCTCGAAGTATCGTCGAGATTGGACTGCGCCCAGCCGAGCTCGTTGCTCATGCTCCTGATCGTAGCGGAAAGAGAATCTTCGAGACTCTCGAGTTCCTCCGAAATGCTGGCGGCAGCCGTTTCGAACCGCTCGGCGAAGACCCGCGCTTCGGATTCGAGGAATATTTCGAGAAGTTCGCCGGGATGAAGCGCCCGATTGCGCGATCCGTCGCGCCGGCAGTAAATTCCCTTGGGGGTGCAATGCGGTTTCGTTGAGCTCGAAGGCACTGAAATGCGCAAGATAGGCTTGTCGTTCAAATTCTCGATGATGATGTCGACTGAAACGGGCGGCAGGCAGCTGATAGCCTTATTGAGAATCTGCAGCATCATGCTGTCGCCAATGTCGCAGCCAAGTACGACTCCAACCTGCGCGCCGGCGACACTTTGTTCGCCGACACCAGCCAATATAGTGCCACCCTCCGCCGCGTTGGCGAATGAGACGAGATCCTCGGCACTGATGCCATCAGGCGCGCGCTTGAAATCTACAAGCTGACCTTCGCCAGACGCGAGGAACTGGCGCGATATGACGCTCAATGTTTTCAGACGTTTTTGATCGGCCATGCTGCTCTCAAAACTGGCTCTTGAACGAGCGGGACACGCTGAACTGCGGGAAATATGGCTCTCGAAGTGACCCTTGCAGCAATTCGAAATATTGGGCCCAGGCAAACTTGTTCATTATCTGGTCCGGCCGTTCGAACGTATAAAGGTCTAAACCTTCGACGGAATCGGTAATCCGATACCGCGCCTTCGCTACGGGTTCGATATAGGCTCTTATGGCATAGCGAATATTATTGAGATACTCGGCGATATTGCTGGCATGGAATGCGAGCAGATGGGTGTGAAACCAGTCCCAGCAATCGGGCAGCGCGAGATAGGCGTCACTTTCGTCGATCGTGATTCCGTTCTCTAACAAGATGGCGCACAACCGGTTTGCCTGACCGCGGAGGCGCAGGAAATTGTGCTTTCCGATATCACCGCTCATCCGGATGAAATCGATTCGCTTAATCCTGAGATCTACCTCCACCTCGATATTCGAAAGCCATACGCGCGGTATGAACGCAATCTCCTCAAGCCAGTCCGCGAAGTCGCGAACGACCGATTCCAACGGGGCGATCTCGGTTCCGATTAGTGGAGATCCGCAAATCTGCCGCAGGTAGAAGAGAGTGGTGAACTCAGTTGCCTTGTTACCATCCTCTGGTCTGTCGAGGCCGAAGGGAAGAGCGTCCTTCCCCCGGGCCGTGACAGGCGACAAGAAATCGCGGAGCAATGTGCTGAACTGTCGTAAAGTTTCGGACGTTTTGGGAAGCAGGTTGGTATCACTTCGCTGTTCCCCGAGAGGGCAGAAAATCGCATGATTGACCATTTCATCGATCATTCCCATCACCGCGCCCAGCACGATGGCTTCTTGCTCGATCCGTGTGTATGTCGTCGCCATGGTCGTCCGATAGCACATTTCAAATCCAGATCGCTCGCATAGCGAAGATCGATTCAGCGGCTTGGCGTAGGGTCTAGTTGACATCGTCGTCGGCCTTCACCGCTTGAAGCGGGCGAGGATTTCTTCAGGTGACGCCAAGGCTTCCAGGGGCCCGGCCACTCGCGGTCAGCCCGAGCCTCCTGCGCGCGTAACCTCTCCCTCATTGGCCGCCTAATTGCGGGCCTCGGTTCGCCTAATGCCGTCAACCCCCGCGGGGGTTCGCCCTCGCGTTCCGCTCGGTGACGGCGGCTCACGGCCCCTCCTTCTGGCGTCATCGGGAAAGGTCCCGAGCAACCAAGGAGACTTTAAATGGCAAGCATCGCAAATCTCACTGTCAAGGACGACGGAAGCCTCGAAGGCAACCTCGCAACCCTCATGGTCACTGCTCCGATCGCAATCGTACCGAACGGCCGCAAGACGAAGGACAGCGAACCTGACTACCGCGTCATCAGCCGCAAGAATGGTTTCGAGCTCGGCGCCGGCTGGGTGAAGACCTCACAGGCCGGCGCCGAATATATCTCGGTATCGCTCTCGGCCCCCGAGCTCGGTCAGATCTTCTGCAATGTTGCGAATGCGCCGGGCGACGACCCCATGAAGAAGGTGTTGATCTGGAACGCTCCGAGCTGATCGAACATTTGGCTCCGCCGTCAGGCGGAGCCAAACTTCCCCATCGCGTCGAATTCCTTGGGCGAAAGATAGGTGCGCATCATATCTTCGCGTTCCTCATGGCTGAATTCGGATGCGCGGTCGGGGTCCATCCCTTGTTCCAGTCTCACCCGCATGGTCTCGTGCATCGCGATCGTCAGCTCGGGATAGCGACGAATTCCAAGGCCGATGATTTGCCCGTTCCGCTTCGCGGCAAGCTGTTCATCGCTCTCGATCCACTCGATCTTGGGATCCGGGATGAAAATGATCTCAGTCTCGCCGAGCGATGACGGCGTGATGCACATATATTCATGCCCATTGGTGAGAACGCTGTGAAGGATGAGGTCCGCCCCCTGGATCCACCAGCCGACGACGGCCTTCGACTGATGCGTCCAGTCGTTCGCTTCATACCACCGCGCATTCGCATGACAGTGGTTGGCCGGCATTCTCATCCATTCGAGGTCTTTTGCTGGCATCCGGCGCGCCCGAAAGGCGGGGAGAGCCGCAACCTCCATCACGAGGGCCCGCTCCCAAGGCGATGGCGGACACGTCCAGCCTTCGATCTGTTCGAGAAGCCTTTCGCGCAACAATTTCTTTCGCCGTTTCGCCTCGCCCATTTCCTATCCGCTCCATGATAGTTGCAAGTGAGGGATGTCGCACTGGCAGGCCGAGGCTGCAAGATTCCTGCACCCATCATAGCGGCCCCATCCCGCTCTCGATTGCCGCTAAACCCTTGGCCGAGGCCGGGCCTCCTTCAATCAACCCGCAAGGGGTCCCTGCGCTGCGCTTGGGCCTTCGCTGCGCTGCGGTGATTGCGGCCCGGCCCCGTCCAGCGGGGCGACTGTCGAGCGGGAATGGACCCGCTCCCGGACAGGAGCCTCGATATGCCGCTTTCCACCGCCCAATCGCTCGGCTGGAACCTCGCCCGCACGATGATGACCATCATCGTCCTGATCGAAACCGCCCAAGGATATTCGGTGATGCCGCTCGATGAATTCGACGGCGATCCCAGCTGCATCGTCTGCGAATATGATCCCTTCGCTCGCTGACATCGGCGAAAAACCCCCAAGGTGGTTCCAGTTGCGGTTCCGCCTTCGGGGCGTGCCTGCTATAATCGAAGAGCAGAATGCGCTGTGGTGGAGGTGGCGAGCGCGTCCGACGGGAGGACGCTTGTGACCTTGATGATCATCCTCGGCGGCGTGGCTGCCCTCTATCTCATCTGGCTTCTGTTCCGGCTCGCGGCCTTTGCGCTGCCGGTCTATTCCGCGGTCGGCGCCGGCCTCATTCTGCACACGCAAGGCTATGGATCCGCCGCCATGCTGCTGGCCGCCTTCACCACCGGCCTGATCGTCTATCTGACGGGTCAGGCGGTCTTGGTGTCGGTCAGGTCTCCCCTCCTCCGATTCCTTGTCGCCCTATTGTTCGCCGTGCCCGCGGGCTTTGCGGGATATCAGGCGATGACGGGGCTGCTCGGGCTGATGATCGATGACGGCATCTGGACAAATTGCCTGGCCATCTTCGCCGGTCTTGCCACTGCCTCCGCCGCATGGCGCAGTCTCGCGGGCGCTGCGCCGGCATCGGGACTCTCGGCACCGGACCCGCAATCAAAGGAACTCAACCCTGCGACGCCGCAGGCCTAGGCTTCATTTTCCTTCCCGTCCCGGCAACCCTATCCTTTCTTCCGGGCACCAGCACGGCCTCTCGACATGCGCGATCTGGCAGCAAGCCGCTGACGCTGGGCCAGCTTGCCGCAACGGCGCGCCTTCGACTTTCTTCCCCCGGCGTGCCGCCGTTCCTCGCGAGCCAAGAAAGCCGGGTCGCGCCGTCCTTCGCTTTGCTGCGGGCCCTTTGGGCTGCGGCGCCGTCCCCTTGCTGCCCACCGATGCGCATCGAGGCCGCGCTGGTGCGGCCGAGAGCAAGGAAAGGATAGCATCATGACCAAGATCGGCAGCTTCACGAAGGCCGCCTCCGGCGAATATCAGGGCGAGATCGTCACCCTCTCGGTGCAGGCGAAGAAGGTTCGCATCGTCCCCGATGCCAATGCCAGCGGCAACGCGCCGAGCCACCGCGTCCTCATCGGCGAAGCCGAAGTTGGCGCCGCCTGGCCGAAGACCACCCAGGACGACCGTCCCTATCTCTCGGTCAAGCTCGACGACCCGACCTTCTCCGGTCCGATCTTCGCGCAGCTCTTCGCGGGCGAAGGTGAAGCGCATGACCTGGTGTGGAGCCGTCCGACCCGGCGCGGCAACTGATCCGCAGGCCATCGCCGCCCGGCACCCGCCGAGCGGCGATAGTCTCAATTTGGGGCCTTTTCCCGGCGAAATCGGGAAGCGATGGGTTAAGTGTCGGTGCTTTTGCGCCGATAACCAGAAGCGGGGTCGCTGCGGGCATCGGCAGATTGTCTTTGCTTTGCACTCGCTTAGCTTCGGGAGGTGCGCATGCAGCCCATAGTCGACTGGCGGTCGCCAGATTTTCTGAAGATATTTGAACGATATGATCGCGCGGACTTCGCGCAGGAATTCCTGCGCCGCAATCCGCGCTATCGCGCCGCTTATCGTGCCGGCTCCGCGCCCGGGCGGTCGCGGACCGCGCTTCGCAGGCTCGCCCGCCACTGGGGGTTGGTCTTTCGCCTTTGATCCCGATACCCGGGCCGAGCAGGCGCCCGCCCTTTGGCGCCCCGAACTCTGTCCGTCGATCACCATAGCGGCGCCCGCCCCGTCCGGTTTCCCGGGACCCGCCTTGTCCGACGTCGCTGCTTCGGGCGGCATTGCCGCCGAATGGCTCGCATACCGTGAATGGCATCTCGTGCTCGCCATCGGCGGCCGCCGCTACCGGCTCTGGATCGCCGATTGCCTGCACAATGAGGCGCTCGCCTATGTCGTGCCGGCCGACGATCATATCGCTGAACGCCAGGCTGCGACCGGGGCACTCCACGGATGGATCATGGCGTGCTCCGCTTCGGTCCCGCCGGGTCAGCCCGGTCCCACCGAGCGCTGGCGGCTGGTGCAGTGGTTGCGTTTGCTCGACGCGCTCGACGAAAACATAGCCCCGCGCGACCTCGCCGCGACCCTCATCCTGCCCGACGCCGGCTCCTATACCGCTGCCGAGTGGGATGCGTCGAGCGAGCGCCGCCGCCTCGCGCGCTGGCAGCGTAGCGCGATCGCGATGCGCGATGGCGGCTATCTCACCCTGCTCGCGGGCGGCTGATCGGGACATTCCGCAGCGCGTCACTTTGTCCGTTCCTGAATCGCGTCCCGATTTCCGATGGTCGCCGCCTGCCCGCCGCCCCCCTCCCGGGTGTCCGGCGCGGCATCAGGAGACCCTCGATGAGCGATTTCGCCGCCCCCATTGTCCCACGATTTCTGAAAACACCCGACGCCGCCGTCCATCTCGGCTTGTCGGCCCGCACGCTCGAAAAGCATCGCTGTTACGGAACCGGCCCGGTCTATCGCAAGCTCGGTGGCCGCATCGTTTATGCGATGGAGGATCTGAACGCCTGGGCCGAAATCGGCCGGCGTCATTCGACCTCCGATCCGGGCAAAGGCACCATCCTTCCCGCACGCCCGGTGCAGCGCTGATGCGCAGCGGACAGGCTTCGAGCGGGACGGCTGGCTGCGCTGCGCCGCCGCTGGGTGCGCCGCAGGTCAGCCTGACCGAGGTCGAACTGACCTGGATCGACGGGCGCCTCGAGCAGTGGATTCGCTTCGGCCGCATCGCCGCCGAGCGCATTTTGAGCCGCAGCACCAAGCGGGTCGCCTTCCGTCCCGGCGCGACCTTTGCCTTCGTTCGCTGGACGTCGAACGACTATGGCACGGTGCATTCAAGCATTGTGATCGCATCCGCGGTTGCGACGGGGTCGTCCTATTCGACGCTGCCATTCGTTCGCCCCGGCGCCGATCTCCTGCTCCGCATCGACGGTTGGCCCAAGGTTCAACAGGTCCTGCAAGCGATCGATGCGGTCGAGGCGACCGGCATCGACGCCTGCGATGCGGCGCCCGATCATTGGCGCCATGTCGGCAACCGCATCGCGGCGGGCATGCCGTTCCGTCCCTATGGGACCGATCGCCATACGGCATGGCTTCGCCGCCGGGCGCTCGAGGCATGAACCGCCGCTATCTCCGTGCGACCGTCGCAGCCGCGTCGCTCTTTGGCACTCTCTTTGTCGCTGACGCCTGGCTGGCGCCGGCGCCGCGCCTGCTGTGGAACGCCAGCGCGAGTGCGCCGATCGGTCTTTATCGGATCGACCCGGGTGCGACTCCGAGAGCGGGCGATCTGGTCGCGATCCGGCCGCCCGCGCCGCTTGGCGGCTGGCTTGCCGAGCGCCACTATCTCCCTGCTGGCGTGCCGCTTCTGAAGCGCGTTGCCGCGCTTCCCGGTGCGCGCATTTGCCGCTCGGGTGTCTTCATAACGATCGATGGGCTTGCCGCTGCGCGCGCCATGGCGCGCGATCGCCTGGGCCGGGCGCTGCCGCTTTGGTTCGGCTGCCGGATCGTTGGCCCGGGCGAGCTCTTCCTCCTCAACGCCGCGCCGGACAGTCTCGACGGGCGATATTTCGGACCGCTGCCCTCCGCCGGGCTGATCGGCGTCGCACACCCCATCATGACCCGCCCGGCTTCCGGCGAGCCGCTTAGCGGCCACCGGCCCTCCCCGAACCAGACTTCATCCCAAGCTGAATAGGAGATCACGCATGATTATCGGAACATTCCGTCGGCAAGACGATGGCTACGCCGGCCACATCCGCACGCTCGCTTTTGATGCGGAGATCAACATCGCGCGCGCGCAGATATCGGAGACCGAGGACGCGCCGACGTGGCGCGTTTATCTCGGCGACGCCGAGGCCGGCATCGAGATCGGAGCGGGCTGGACGCGCTGCGGATCGCGCGGAATCTATCTCGCGTTGCAGATCGACGATCCACTGTTCGCCGCACCGATCAGCGCCAATCTGTTCGATTCGCGTCAGCTTGACGGCCCGCATTTGCTCTTCTGGTCTCGCGCCGACGCGAGCGAGAAGGGCTGAGCCGTGGCGCGCACTCTTCGCGCTCGTACCGGCTTCATGCTCCACTGGGCGTGTTCATGCGGTGCGCTGCTGGCAGCGCTCAGCGCGCCCACGAGCTGCACCGCCGCGACAGCGGCGACAGCGGAAACCAGCCACCCTTATGCAGCGCCGGTCGCCGAAGCATCGCAGCGCTTCGGCATTCCGGAGCGCTGGATATGGCGCGTCATGCACGCCGAAAGTCGCGGCAATCAACGCGCGGTCTCGCGTGCCGGCGCGATGGGGCTGATGCAGATCATGCCGCCAACCTGGGCAATGCTGTCGGCACGCCATCGCCTCGGCAACGATCCGTTCGATGTGCGCGCGAACATACTCGCTGGCGCGGCCTATCTGCGCGCCATGTGGGACCGCTATCGCGATGTGCGGCTAATGCTGGCAGCCTATAATGCCGGGCCGGGACGCGCCGATGCCTATGCGGCGGGGCGGCGCGGCCTGCCCGCCGAAACGCTTGCCTATGTCCGCCAGATTGCGCCCGAACTCGGCGCCTCGGACGGGCCTTCGTACGTCCGCGCTCCAGCCCTCGCTGCGCCCGGCTGGCGCAACGCATCGTTGTTCGCCGCGAGTCCACAGCTCACCGACACGGCCGAAACGCGCACGGCCGCTGCACCGACGTTGGGCGACAAAGCCGCCTCGTCGCCCGTACGGACCATGCCCGTTGCTCCGTCGAATCCGTTGTTCGTTTCGCTGTCTGGGCGAGCCGAATGACGGGGGTCGCGATCTGTCCGGGCGCAGTGATCGTCTGCCTGTTTGGGGCGGTTTTGGATGGCTGGAGGGGAAATCTGAGAGGGCGAGATAAAAGACGTGCCAGCTTCCGGCACGTAGGTGGTTGGTTTGATGCGATAATCCCATATGGCTCTGGCGCGTCCCTGCCATACATCTCCTCCGAAAATCCATATGGGGCAAAGACTTGCCGTCTGGCAGCCGCCCAATGAGCTCCGGCGACAGCGATTTTCGGATTCGGCCGGGAAGAGGGCGCGACGCGGGCCGGGGGTCGGGCGGCAAGGGGCAGCGGCTCGCGGCGCAGGTTCGCCGCGCCGCCGCGCGGCAGGGGCTCACGCCTTTGCGCAAGGGTGGCCGTGGCGGCACGCAGCGCCTCGGACGCGGCCGGCGCGCCGTAGCGGTGGCGCGTTTTCGGGCGAATGGCCGCCGCGTCGTCGTCAAGGCGCGCGTCGTGCGGCACAAGGGCATGCGTTATCGCGCCGCGCCGCTCGCCAAACATATATCCTATCTCGAACGCGACGGCGTCGCGCGCGACGGGCGCGAGGCCTCGCTGTTCGACGCCGAAGGCGACGCAGCAGACCGCAGCGCCTTCGCCGCGCGCTGTGACGGCGACCGGCACCATTTCCGCTTCATCGTCAGCCCCGAAGACGCTGGTGCGATGGACGATCTACGCGGCTTCACCCGCGACCTTATGAAGGACATGTCGCGCGACCTCGGGACCGGACTCGATTGGGTCGCGATCGATCATTGGAATACCGACAATCCGCACATCCACATCCTGGTTCGCGGCGTCGCCGATGACGGGACCGATCTTGTCATCGATCGCGCCTATGTGAGCGAGGGCATCCGCTTCCGCGCCGAGGAGCGCGTGACACTCGAGCTGGGCCTGAGAAGCGAGCGCGAAATGACCCAGGCGATCGAACGCGAAGTCGATGCCGAGCGCTGGACCAGCCTCGACCGGCAGATCGAACGCGCGACCGCCGAGAGCGGCGGGCTTCTCGATCTCCGCCCCGCACCTGACGGCGATCAGGCATCGGACCGAATGCTGCGCGGTCGCGCGGCGACGCTCGAGCGGCTCGGTCTGGCCGAGTGTCTTGGCCCCGCCATATGGATGGTCGACCCGGGCGCCGAACGCGCGCTGCGCGATCTCGCCGAACGCGGCGACATCATCAAGACGATGCACCGCGCGATGCAGCGGAGCGGGATGGCCTTCGATACGTCCGCGCTTGCGCTGCACCGGGAGACGCCGCCCGATCCGATCGTCGGTCGCCTCGTCGCGCGCGGCCTCGACGACGAGATCGACGGCAGCGCCTTCGCGATCGTCGACGGTGTTGATGGCCGCACCCATCATATCCGCTTCGACGACATCGAATGGACCGGCGATGCGAAGTCGGGCGCGATCGTCGAATTGCGGAGCTGGGAAGGGCGCGGCGGCACTTCACGGCTGTCGCTCGCGGTGCGATCCGATCTCCCGCTTGGCGAGCAGATCGGAGCGAATGGTGCGACCTGGCTCGACCGCCAGCTCGTCGCGCGCGATACCGCCCTCGCGGGATCGGGATTTGGGCTCGCGGTGCGTGATGCGATGGCCGCGCGCGCAACTTTCCTTGAAGGCGAAGGCCTCGCCCGGCGGCAAGGCCAGAGGCTCGTCATGGCGAGCGGTCTCATCGACACTTTGAAGCAGCGCGACCTCGATGCGGCGCAATCCGCCATCGCCGCACGAACAGGCCTCGCGCATCAGCCTTCGGCGAATGGCGAACATGTCAGCGGCATCTACCGCGAGCGCGTGTCGCTCGCGTCGGGGCGCTTCGCGATGATCGACGACGGGCTTGGCTTCCAGCTCGTTCCATGGCGCCCCGCGCTCGATCGCCACCTCGGACAGCATGTCGCCGGCACGATGGCTTCGGGCGGCTCGATCGACTGGTCGCTCGGGCGTGGTCGCGGGATTGGTATTTAATGAAAGGAATGCTGCAATGAACGATCGTATCCTCTGGGGCCAGATCGCCGCGGTCGGGGCGATCGTCACCACCGCGATCTGGACCGCGACGCAGTGGACCGCCGCCTCGCTGGGATTTCAGCCCGAACTTGGCGCGCCCTGGTTCCGGATCGATGGCTACCCGGTCTATCCGCCGCCCGCCTTCTTCTGGTGGTGGTTTGCCTTCGACGCCTATGCGCCGGCCATCTTCCTCAAGGGCGCCGGCATTGCCGCATCGGGAGGTTTCCTCTCGATCGTCGTCGCGATTGCCATGTCGGTCTGGCGCGCCCGCGAGCGGCGGCGCGCCGAAACCTATGGCTCGGCGCGATGGGCGAGCGAGCGCGAAATCCGCAAGGCCGGCATGCTCGGGTCCGATGGCGTCATTCTCGGTCGCATGGGCAGCGCCTATCTCCGCCACGATGGCGCCGAACATATTCTCTGCTTCGCGCCCACAAGATCGGGCAAGGGTGTCGGGCTCGTCGTCCCGACATTGCTCACCTGGCCGGGGAGCTGCATCGTTCACGACATCAAGGGTGAGAATTGGCAGCTGACCGCGGGCTTTCGCGCACAGCATGGCCGCGTGCTGCTCTTCGATCCCACCAACCGCGCCTCGGCCGCCTATAATCCGTTGCTCGAAGTCCGGCGCGGCGAATGGGAAGTGCGCGACGTACAGAATGTCGCCGATGTGCTGGTCGATCCGGAAGGCAGCCTCGAAAAACGAAATCACTGGGAAAAAACAAGCCACGCACTGCTCGTTGGCGCGATCCTCCATGTTCTTTACGCCGAACCCGACAAGAGCCTCGCCGGGGTCGCGGCCTTTCTGTCCGATCCGCGCCGGCCGATTGCCGCGACGCTCCACCGGATGAAGGCGACCCGCCATCTTGGCGACCGGCCGCACCCGGTCGTCGCCGCGGCGGCGCAGGAACTGCTCAACAAGAGCGAGAATGAACGCTCGGGTGTCCTGTCGACCGCCATGTCCTTCCTCGGCCTCTACCGCGATCCGGTGATCGCGGCGGTCACCGGATCGTCCGAATGGCGGATCGCTGATCTTTTGGCAGGTCCGGAGCCCGTGTCGCTCTATCTGGTCGTGCCGCCCGGCGATATCAGCCGGACGAAGCCGCTCATCCGCCTCATCCTCAACCAGATCGGGCGCCGGCTTACCGAGGAACTCGGGCCGCGCGATCGATCGCGGCGGTTGCTTCTGATGCTCGACGAATTTCCTGCGCTCGGGCGCCTCGACTTTTTTGAAAGCGCGCTCGCCTTCATGGCGGGGTACGGGATCAAGGCCTTCCTGATCGCGCAGTCGCTCAACCAGATCGAGAAAGCCTATGGTCTCAACAATGCGATCCTCGATAATTGTCATGTCAGAGTAAGTTTCGCGACCAATGATGAGCGGACGGCCAAGCGAATCTCGGACGCGCTAGGCACCGCCACCGAAATGCGCGCGATGAAAAACTATGCTGGCCACCGCCTCTCGCCATGGCTCGGTCATCTCATGATCTCGCGAACCGAAACGGCGCGCGCGTTGCTGACACCCGGCGAGGTGATGCAGCTCCCGCCCGACGAAGAGATCGTCATGGCGGCTGGCGTCGCACCGATCCGCGCGCGCAAGGCACGCTATTATCTTGATCGCCGATTGATGGCTCGGGTCCTACCGCCGCAGTCCGTCGGCGGATCGCCGAAGCCACGCACCGATGATTGGTCGCACTTGCCGGCGCCGCAGAGGCCTCCTCCCAAGGAGGCGAAGGCCGATGAGGAGGAAAGCGAAGCGAGCGACACAGAGAATGCCGGCATCCGGCAGGAACCCGAACTGCCGCTCCACGAAGATATCGCGCCAGTTCCACCGGCGCCCACGAGCGAATTTGATTTTGGCGAGGTCGATAGCCAGGGCGACGCTGCCCGCCTTCGTCAGGCCGCCGAACGCCGCATGGCGCGAAACGCCCGCTCGGCCTCGCTCGATCCGGATGACGGGATCGACCTGTGACCAAGGCCAGCATCAAACAGACCTACCGCCTCGATGCCGAGCTGGTCCGACTTGTTGCCGAAAGGTCGCGGCAACGCCGCGTGACGCGCACCGAAATTGTCGAGGCGGCGCTCGCGTCGCTGCTCTCGGCCGATCATGAGGAACGATTGGAGGCGGCGCTCACCAAACGGATCGACAAATTGGCGCGCGGGCTTGAACGGCTCGAATGGAATCTGGACCTGTCCAACGAAGCCTTCGCGCTTTTTGTCCGTTTCTGGCTGACGAGCACGACGCCACTTCCGGATACGGCTCTGCCCGCGGCGCAGGCGACGGGGCGCAAGCGGTGGGAAGGTTTTGTGGAGTCGCTAAGCCGTCGCATGGAGGCTGGCCCGAAACTCGCCGAAGAACTGTCTAGAGACGTAGGCAACAGCTTTTCTAACTGAATCACGCGGGCACTGTCCATGCACGGGACGCGCTATGGCAGCCTGTCATTTCCAGTTGCCGCGATTTCTGCCAGTTTGACCCATGTCCTACCTTGATCCGACCACCTGGCGCGCGTTTACCCCAGAAGAGACGAGCGCCTATCTGGATGAGCTGGGATTAAAAAAGGGCGCGAAGAAGCGCGGTGGTCGCAAGGGCGGCAACAGGCCTGTCCTTGTGCTTCAAAAGACGATTTCGCCCTTTGATGCCTATACCTATCTCCACGCGCGATTTGGTGCGCCGAACGGTCTTCAGACTTTCCTGGCGCGAGACGATTCCGACAATCTCTTCCACTGGGATTATTATCTCAAGGCTGGCGACGCGATGCTTCAGTTCATCGGTGCGACCGAAGAAGTGCATGTCTGGTTCGAAGGCAGATTCGCCGATGCCGATTGCCTGACTTTCATCGCGAACATGCGCGCCGATTTCGGCCGAGTCAGCCAAGAAAAGGGGCGGTTCGCGTCCTCGCTCGAAAAATGGAACATCTTCCCGAACCAGTATCTCGCCATCGCGAACCGCTGCGCCGAGCTCTATGAGACGATATGTGATGCCCTGCCGAAGATCCAAAAGAAGATTGTGGCAGACAATCTCGCCACCCAGAATCTGGCCCGGGAAAAGAACAACAAATCCCATGGCAAATTGATGGCCGCAATCACCACGGCGCCGACCGAGCTTTCGGTCCTGATACCTGTCATGTTCGAATCCTTCATCGGCTTAATCGTCGCCGGTTTCATTCGGCCGGAGATCAAGCGCGACCAAGCGGCCTTCACGGCATTTGTCCGGCTCCCTCTCAATCAGAAGCTCGAGCGCCTGGCGGACAATTGCCGCGGGTTTGCACGGCCGATCGAGCAGAACAATCCTGTCTTCGGTCGATACTGGTCCGTGGTGAACCGGAGGAATGACCTCCTGCACGGCAATGTGGACCCTGTTCGCGACGCGCTGGAAGTGGTCTATTTTCATGGTAAGCGCCCGCTCTACAAATCGGGAGGCGACCGAATTCGCCAGCTTTGGCTACGGCTGATCGACCAATATAATCCCCAGGGCGTGGTCGATGATTATCTCGCGATGCATGCCTTCATCATCGAAATCATGGATCATCTGACCCCTGCCAACTGCAATACCCTCGGACTGATCATGGAAGACTCGCAGCCCGGCTGGGACAACAAGCGCAAGATTTACGGGATCCTCTTTCCCGAGGTGGTGTCTACTTCGGTGTTCGGCGAGCTCCGATATGATTGGCAGCTACAGCCTCCCGTCAGGCCCAAGCGGGCAGTCTGATCAATCAGAGGCAGGTGGAAGAGCGCTGTCGATGAACGCAATTCGTCTGTCGATAAGCCTGCGCTGCTCTTCGAGTTGATTTCGATTTCCCGATAGCTTGATGTAGGACAGCAGTGCGCTGTGATTGGCGAGGTCCTGTCCTTCGAATATCCAGTGATTGATGTGACGCGAAAGCAGCATCCGCAGAAACTGACATTGGTGGTGGAGATCATCGCCGGCGCCACCGGCATGAACATAGTCATTCCGAAGCCTCGCGATATGTTCGAGCTTCCACCTCGACAATGTCGGATTGCCTTCAGCGAACAGGGCTCGGTCGAGCACCTTTTCGTTCGATCCCCCCTTCGCATCAGCCTCGACATAGAGCTGCTCCAGCGCGGACCAGTAGCGGAGGAGTCGGTGACTGCTGTCACGCGAGGCGAAGCCGTCCTGCAACAGCATCGTCGCGCGAACGAGGACGTCACGAAAAGGATGGTTTGCAAGCGCGGCCAAGGCGCGGCGCACATAGGGGATTATTTCAAGAACCCGTGACATTCTGAGCGGGTGCGTCTTCCAGCTCTCCTCGTCATAGTCTGTATTGTACCAGATCCGATCTTCGCCCCGGAAAGATCGACGCTCGAACAGAAACTGGTTCGGGCCCAGCCACAATCCGCCCTCGGTCCAGTTTCTCCCGCCCCATTCATGATAGCGACCCCACGTCTCATAGAGATTGGCAAGCCCGAGTACGAGTTGAAGGGCGTCCATCATCCGGTCGACAGCCCGCTGTTCTTCGCGCTCGTCACAGGAGAGGATGATGTGGCCGAACTGCTCGGGCCTCCTCGGGTAAATCCTGCCGACGCCGCTCAGAAGATACTCTTCAACCCGGAGCCAAGGCGGGAGGTTCGCGGTACTCCGGATGCTGACGCCATCCCACTCGAGCCGGAATCCGGGCGTATGCGACATGTTCTGCGCTCGGAACTTGGTCCACATTGTGAATTTGCGTCGGGGAACGGCCAAGGCGACGCGATGGATCGCGCTGGCGTGCTCGATCAAGGCATCAGCTGTGAGTGGTCCGGCACGGCGGCATCGAATTAACGCCTTTCTGAACAATTGGACTGCTTCCGACCGACTGATCGAAGGCGCTACCGAAAAGGCATCGGGGAGAATCTCATAAAGCTCCTGGAAGTCGTGCCTCGTATAGCTGAGCCCCTGTTCGGAGAGTTCGGTATGATCCTCGAAGTCCCGCAACAGCGCGACCAACGCGCGGTCGGGTACAAGCTTTCGGCGGGCTATTGGCATAACGAACCTTCCCGGCGACACGATCGCCTGTCTTCATATGGCTACGGCCGCCGAGGTCTAATCTCTAATCGTAGCATCGCGAGCAATTATTCGGGTTTATCCGAGAAATAGGCGCGTAGGCGATGCGCGGTGTCAGGTCGCAGCCGGACGAAGCTGCGGCGGGCATCCATTAGATCAGGCGTCCGGTCGACAAGGCCCGCGTCGCATAGCTTCTGGACGAGGCGGAGGGCGCTGCTCATCGGAATTGTCGAGGTCACGCAGAGGTCACTGGTGGATAACGGCTTTCCCTCTCCCTCATGGATGAAGAGATCGATGAGCATCTCCCAAGCGGGTTCGCCGAACAATTCCTCCGCCCCGATGAGCTGGCGGCGCAGTAATCGGCGGCGAAGCGTCGCTCGCGCATTCTCCAGCGCGACGCCGCTACCATCATTGGTTTCCTGAATCGGCGACTTGAGCGTGACGCGGGCTGTTCGCGATCGCTGGCGGGCGATCTGGTCGCGGCTGGTGATGTGACGCGTGTGGCATGCACCGACGACAATATGGTCGACGAGATTGATGTCGAGCGAACGCGCAATCGCGTCGATGTGCTGCGTCGCTTGCTCGTCCTCCTTGCTCGGGGTCGGATCGCCGCTCGGATGATTGTGGATGAGGATGATGCCCGCGGCGTTGAGCTCGAGCGCCCGGCGGAAGATCGTGCGGGGGTAAACGGCCAGGTGGGCCAGCGTTCCATCTTGGAGGCATTCGTCGGCGATCAGCCGATGGCGTGCGTCGAGGAAAAGGATCCGAAGTCTCTCATCCTTGAGCGATCCCATCGATGCAATGAGATAGCGGCGCAGGTTGGGGTCCAGCGGATCGATCGCCACCGCTTCCAGTTCACCCCGCATCGCTTCGAGGAACATATTATGCGCTCGGATCAACAGGAGCGCCGCGTTCGAATTTGCCCCGAGAACCCGGGCAAGCGCTTCGGGCGGCTGCGACCAGATATTGCCGAGACTGCGAAACTCGGCCAGCAGCGCGGACGCTATCGCTTCGCTGCCGTCGGGGTCGATCGCCGAGATAAAGGCACCCAGGACGGATCGCTGCCGTTCCGTTTTAGCCGTCGTTGATGCCGCCAGGTTGCCACGACGAGGAGCGGCGCCAGAGGCCAGGAGCCGGCAACCTGCATCGTCAGATAGGCTGCCGAGTGCAGGTCCATCTCGATCGCGCGTGTCGAATGCGCGATGAGGGGCAGGAATTGCAGCGCCGCCGCGATCATCGGCCAGAAGCGATTCGCCATCAGCGCGATGGCCAGCGTCGCTGCCGCCGCGGCGAGATCGATCAGCAGGTGCCCGGTGTCCACTGCGAGATATTGCACTGGAACGAACAAGTGCAGCGCTTGGTCCGTCAGAAGCATGGCGAGCAGCACGCCCGCCATCGCCCGTTCGGGTCCCCCGCCTTTGCGCATCGCATAGGCAAGGGCCACCAGCAGGATTGTCACGAAGAAAGCGATCCGCAGCATCGTGATCACAGACCATGCCGATGGCTCCTGGTCAATCTCGTCAAAGAGCAGCGGCAAGTGCCGCAGAATTGGGCGCAAACTCCGGGCACTCATGGAGATCGAGCCCCGCCGTCTCGCGGCCGATTTCGGCAAGCTCCCCATGAACGCGCAATATGTCGCCACTGACGCCGACGAGGGCCACTTGCGCCTTGGCCAGCCGCTGGATCGTCGCATGACCTCTGGCAGCAGGGACGCCAATCGTATCACGGCGCGCCGTGACCACGGTCGCCATCAGCGACGACACGGCGATCAAAGCGTCGTCGATCTGGGTTTCGGCGGCGGGCACCGCCTTCTGGAGTCGCGCTGCATTCAGGTTGATCGGCTGGGTCATAACTTCTCCTTTCCGAAGACGCGATGCGTCTCGGTTCAATGAGCACAAAGGGTGAAGGGATTAGCTGGAGAGCAGCCGCGTCAGCGTCTGCCCGATGGCGAGACCTGCAAGGATGATGAGAAGCAGGAACAGCAATATCGCTGCCACAATCGCCATCCTCTTTGTTGCTTTGTAATCGCGCCTCCAGATAGTCCCGGACGGCGGGCTGCTGCCCGATCGTTCGGCGTCGGTCCCGAGGCTGGCTAGCAGTCCCGGGTCGTCGGCCGAACGCCCGTCTGGAAAGTTGGATGGCACCAGCCGGGGCGGTTGGGGAAGTATGATCGGATCACATAGTATCCGATCATAGGTCTGTTTGAGGCGCGCGTAGATGATAGCGGTCTCGTCGCGGCCCGAGGCTCCCAGGATATCGCGCGCCGCGGTCAGCCTGAGATCGACGGCCTGCTTGGAAATGTCGAGACGCCGCGCGATCTGCTTCGATGTTTGCCGCTCGAGCAGCAAATCGAGACAAGCGCGCTGCTTGTCGGTCAGGCGCGCCCAGCGCGCCGCCTCGTCAGATGGGTGCGACCCCGAATCAGTCATTGTTACACTGTTGTCAAAATCGCGCGCAGCACAAGCTACCGGTTCCACTTCGCGGTTGCTTGCCCGACGTCACCTGCGCGGCGACTACGCCACTCCCTGTCTTTTTATCCCATTGTACGACGGCGCGAAAAGCTTGTTGAACTCCCGACTTTTCTGCGTCTCTTACTCGTCCCCGTCGAGCCGGGCATGTCGTCCGGCCCCAAGAAACGGGGTCCCTCATGGGCGCAGAACCGAACCGGCTGGAGGCACGTCATCGCAGCGCGCGCATGCTGCGCACGGCGCTGGGCGATGCGATCGCCGAATGGCTCGCCGATCCCCAGATCATCGAAATCATGCTCAATCCGGACGGGCGGCTGTGGGTCGATCGGCTGGGCCACGGTGTTGCGGAAAGCTGCCAGACGCTGACCCCTGCGGACGGCGAGCGCATCATCCGGCTCGTCGCCCATCATGTCGGCGCCGAAGTGCATGCCGCAGCCCCGCGCGTCTCGGCCGAGCTGCCCGAGGGCGGTGAGCGCTTCGAAGGCCTGCTGCCGCCAGTCGTGACCGCGCCGACCTTCGCGATCCGCAAACCCGCAATCGCGGTCTTCTCGCTCGAAGATTATGTCGCGGCCGGCATCATGGCTGCCGGCGAGGCCGAGTTGCTTCGCGCCGCTGTCCGTGATCGCCGCAATATCCTCGTCGCGGGAGGGACCGGAACCGGCAAGACGACGCTCACCAATGCGCTGCTCGCCGAGATTGCCGGGAGCCGCGACCGCATCGTCCTGATCGAAGACACGCGCGAACTGCAATGCGCCGCCCCCAATCTCGTCGCGATGCGCACCAAGGACGGGGTCGCTACGCTCTCCGATCTTGTCCGTTCGTCCTTGCGGCTGCGCCCCGACCGCATCCCGATCGGCGAAGTGCGCGGCGCTGAGGCGCTCGACCTCTTGAAGGCCTGGGGCACCGGCCATCCGGGCGGCGTCGGGACGATCCACGCGGGCAGCGCGCTCGGCGCGCTCCGCCGCATGGAGCAGCTGATCCAGGAAGCCGTGGTCACGGTTCCTCGAGCACTGCTCGCCGAAACCATCGACGTGGTTGCCGTCCTCGTCCGCGACGGCACCGGCCGCCGCCTGTCCGAACTGACGCGCGTCGACGGGCTCGACCCGGCGACCGGCGAATATCGCCTCATTCCCTCTGTTCCCACAGGAGACCTCACATGAAATTTGCCCGTCCCGATCGCGCGATGTTGGGCGCTGCCGCCTTCGCCATCGCCTTCGCCCTCGCGGCGCCGGCCCACGCCGGCGGCTCGTCGATGCCCTGGGAGGCCCCGCTCCAGTCTATCCTCGAGAGCATCGAAGGCCCCGTCGCCAAGATCGTCGCGGTGATCATCATCATCGTGACCGGGCTCAGCCTCGCGTTCGGCGACACGTCGGGCGGCTTCCGCCGGCTGGTCCAGATCGTGTTCGGGCTGTCGATCGCCTTCGCGGCGTCGAGCTTCTTCCTGTCCTTCTTTTCCTTCGGCGGCGGGGCGCTCGTCTGATGAGCCGGGAAGGGGAGGTGCCGGGCTTCTTCGCGCCGGTCCACCGCGCGCTCGCCGAACCGATCCTGCTTGGCGGCGCGCCGCGCAGCCTCGCCATCGTCAACGGCACGCTCGCCGGGGCGATCGGCCTCGGTCTGCGGCTCTGGCTCGCCGGCCTCGCCATCTGGGCGATCGGGCACGCTCTCTCGGTCTGGGCCGCGCGCCATGATCCGCTGTTCGTCGACGTTGCCCGGCGTCACCTCAAATATCCCGTCTGGATGCAGCCATGATGAACCTTTCCGAATATCGTACCAAATCCGCTTCACTCGCCGATTTCCTGCCTTGGGTGGCCCTGATCGCCGAGGGGGTTGTCCTCAACAAGGATGGCTCATTCCAGCGCACTGCGCGCTTCCGCGGCCCCGATCTCGACAGCGCGACGCCCGCCGAACTCGTCGCGGTGACCGCGCGGCTCAACAGCACGCTGCGGCGGCTGGGTTCGGGATGGGCGGTGTTCGTCGAGGCGCAGCGCGTGCCCGCGCTGTCCTATCCCGTGTCGGACTTTCCCGATGTGGTGTCCGAACTGGTGGATGTCGAACGCCGCGAGCAATTCCGCGAGGAAGGCGCCCATTTCGAGAGCTTCTATTATCTGACGCTCTTGTGGATGCCGCCCGCCGAGGAAGCCGCGCGCGCCGAGGCCTGGCTCTATGAGGGGCGCTCGAAGACCGGTGTCGATCCCAAGGAATTGCTGAAAAGCTTCATCGATCGCACCGGGCGCATGCTCCATCTCGTCGAAGGCTTCATGCCCGAGGCCGAATGGCTGGGTGATGGCGACACGCTGACCTATCTCCACAGCTGCATCTCGACCAAGATCCAGCGCGTCCGTGTTCCCGAAACGCCCGCTTATCTCGACGCCCTGCTCGCCGACGAGGCGCTTGTCGGCGGGCTCGAACCGCGGCTTGGGGATCATCATCTGCGCACGCTGACGATCACCGGTTTTCCGACGGTCACTTTCCCGGGACTGCTCGACGAGCTCAACCGGCAAGCTTTTGCCTATCGCTGGTCGTCGCGCGCGATCATGCTCGACAAGACCGATGCAACCAAGCTGCTGACCAAGATACGGCGCCAATGGTTCGCCAAGCGCAAGTCGATCGCGGCGATCCTCAAGGAAGTGATGACCAACGAAGCGTCGGTCCTCATGGACAGCGATGCGTCGAACAAGGCGGCCGATGCCGACATGGCGCTCCAGGAACTTGGCGCCGACGAAGCTGGCATTGCCTATGTCACCGCGACGATCACGGTATGGGATCGCGACGCCGCGCTCGCGGCCGAGAAGCTGCGGCTCGTCGAGAAGATCGTCCAGAGCCGCGACTTCACTTGCACGGTCGAGGGCGTGAATGCGCTCGAAGCCTGGTTCGGCAGTCTCCCCGGGCATGTCTATGCCAATGTCCGCCAGCCTCCCATCTCGACCCTCAATCTCGCCCACCTCATACCCTTATCAGCGGTGTGGGCGGGGGCGGAACGGGACGAGCATTTCGGTGCAGCCCCCTTGCTTTACGGCAAGACCGAAGGCTCGACCCCGTTCCGCCTAACTCTTCACGTCGGCGATGTCGGCCATATGCTCGTGGTGGGGCCGACCGGCGCCGGCAAGTCGGTCCTCCTCGCGCTGATGGCGCTCCAGTTTCGCCGCTACGAAGGCAATCAGATATTCGCCTTCGATTATGGCGGGTCGATCCGCGCCGCGGCGATCGCAATAGGCGGCGACTGGCAGGATCTCGGTGGCGCGCTCCACGATGCCGGCAGCGCCGGATCGGTCGCGCTGCAGCCGCTCGCGCGCATCGACGAAGCCGCCGAACGCGCATGGGCGGCGGAATGGCTCGCGGCTTTGCTCGCGGGCGAAGGCGTCGACGTCGATCCGGCGGCGAAGGAACATCTCTGGTCGGCGCTGACTTCGCTGGCGACCGCGCCCGTCGCCGAGCGCACGTTGACCGGTCTCGCCGTGCTTCTCCAGTCGCAGGAATTGAAGCTTGCGCTCGCGCCCTATCTGGTCGGCGGTCCCTGGGGCCGGCTGCTCGACGCCGAGGCCGAGCATCTTGGCACGGCGCGCGTCCAGGCGCTCGAAACCGAGGGCCTGGTCGGCGCGTCCTCTGCGCCGTCGGTCCTTGCCTATCTTTTTCACCGGATCGAAAGCCGTCTCGACGGGTCGCCGACGCTGATCATCATCGACGAGGGCTGGCTCGTCCTCGACAGCCCCGCCTTCGCGGCGCAGCTGCGCGAATGGCTGAAAACGCTGCGCAAGAAGAATGCGAGCGTGATCTTCGCGACCCAGAGCCTTGCCGATATCGAAGGATCACGCATCGCACCGGCGATTATCGAAAGCTGCCCGACTCGCATTTTCCTGCCCAACGAGCGTGCCGCCGAACCGCAGATCGCGCGGATATATGAGCGCTTCGGGCTCAACGAGCGCCAGATCGAAATATTGAGCCGGGCGACCCCGAGGCGCGACTATTACTGCCAGTCCCGGCGCGGCAACCGGCTGTTCGAGCTGGGCCTCGGCGACGTCGCGCTCGCCTTTACCGCCGCCTCTTCAAAGACCGACCAGATCAAGATCGGCGAGTTGATCGAGACGCGCGGCCATGCCGACTTCGCCGAATTCTGGCTCCGCCACCGCGGCCTCTATTGGGCCGCCGATCTCCTCGCCAACCTCGAAACCCCCGACCAGCTCAAGGAGTCCTTGTAATGAAGAATGTGAAGAATCGCGCGCTGCTTGCTGCCCTGCTCGCCGGATCGGCTGTCGCCGCGGGCGGGGTTTCCGTCCCCGCCGCGGCGCAGATCGGCGGCATCGTCCATGATCCCCGCAATTATGCGCAGAATATCCTGACCGCCGCCCGCACCCTCGAGCAGATCAACAATCAGATCACGATGCTGCAAAACCAGGCCACGTCGCTGGCGAACGAGGCGCGCAATCTGACGAGCCTGCCGGTCTCGACGCTGCAGGAATTGCAGGGTCAGGTCGATCGCACCCGCCAATTGCTGAGCGAGGCGCAGCGCGTCGCTTATGACGTCGGCGATATCCAGACCGCCTTCGATGCCCGCTACAAGGGCGCGGCCTTGTCGGCCCCACAGGCCGCGATGGTCGCCAATGCCGAGGCGCGCTGGAACGACAGCGTCGGCGCGTTCCAGGATGCGATGAAGGTGCAGGCCGGTGTCGTTACCAACATCGGCGGCACACGCCAGTCGATCGGAACCCTCGTCTCGGCGAGCCAGTCGGCGACCGGCGCCTTGCAAGCGGCGCAGGCGGGCAACCAGATCCTCGCCGTCCAGTCGCAGCAGCTCGCCGATCTGGCTGCGGCGATTGCCGCGCAGGGCCGTGCGCAGATGCTCGACGCGGCGCGCGGTGCCGCCGTCGAAGCCGAAGGTCGCGAGCGCTTCCGCCGCTTTCGCAAGGGCAATTGAGATGGGCCGTGCGGCGAAGATCGCGGCGGTCGCGGTGCTAGGCGGTCTGCTCATGACGCTAGCGATCCTGCACGCCTCTTCGCCGCCCGCGCCGAGTGCGTCCGCCTCGACCGTGCCTGCGGCGGACGCGCTACCGGCCGCTGCCGCCGTCTCGCAGCGTTGCCGCAGTGTCACCGTCGCCGACGCCGAATGCGAGGCAGCTTGGGAGGCCAGGCGCCGGCATTTCTTTGGCCAGAAGGACTAGCCCGATGGAAGACACCGGCGTGATCGACCAGTTTCTGGCGGTCTTCTCGACTTATATCGACAGCGGCTTCGGCCTGCTGGGCGGTGAGGTCGGTTTCCTCTCTTCGACCCTCATCGTCATCGACGTGACGATTGCCGCGCTGTTCTGGGCATGGGGCACCGATGAAGATGTGCTGCAGCGGCTCGTCAAGAAGACGATCTACATCGGATTTTTCGCCTTCATCATCGGCAATTTCCAGGCGCTTGCCGTCATCATGCTCGAGAGCTTCGCCGGTCTCGGGCTGAAGGCGAGCGGCGGGGCGATGGCGATTGGCGACTTCATGCGTCCCGGCGTGGTGGCAGCGACGGGCATCGACGCTGCGCAGCCCCTGCTCGACGCCTCCGCCGATTTGGTGGGGCCGGTCGGCCTCTTTACGAACTTCGTCCAGATCATGATCTTGCTGATCGCCTGGGTGATCGTCGTGCTCGCCTTCTTCATTCTCGCGGTGCAGGTCTTCGTCACCATTTTGGAATTCAAGCTCGTCACGCTCGCGGGCTTTGTGTTGCTGCCCTTCGCTTTTTTCGGTCGCACCGCCTTCATGGCCGAGCGCGTGCTCGGCCACATCATATCGTCGGGCATCAAGGTGCTGGTGCTCGCGGTCATCACCGGCATCGGCGTGACTCTGTTCGATCGCTTCATGCAGGCCGGACTTGGTCCGGAACCTGACATCGAACAGGTGATGGCGATCGCGCTCGGGGCGCTGACGCTGCTCGGGCTCGGCATTTTCGGTCCCTCGATCGCCAATGGCATCGTCGCTGGCGGCCCGCAGCTTGGGGCCGGTGCAGTGGCAGGAACCGCGGTTGCGGCCGGCGCGACGCTCGCTGCCGGGGCGGCGGGGGCAACACTCGCAACGGGAGCCGCCGCAGCGGCGGCGCGTGGCACCGTCGCGGCCGGCGCGCGCGGAGCCGGCAGCGCGTCGGCCGCCTATGCCGCGGGATCGGCCGGGAAGAGCGGGGCGAAGGCCTTTGGCGCGGGGCTGGCCAATGTGGCGCGGACTGCGGCCAGCGGCGCTGCAGCTCCGGTTCGCAGCATGGCCGAGCGCATCCGGTCAAACTTCGCGGCTGGCCGCGATGGTCCCGCCGACAGCGCTGCGCCCGCGCGCAGCGCGGACGGACCCCCGGCTTGGGCCGCCGCGATGCGGCGGCGCCAGGCGATGACGCAGGGCGCGACCCTCGGCGCCCAGACCCTCAAGGGCGGCGACAGCCATGGCGCCGGATCGGCGCCCGACATCAGCGAAAAGGACTGATCCCATGTTCAAAAGGCCTTCCAATCATTACGGCCGCGCGCCCGAGCCCGTCACGCCCTACCAACGCGCTGCGCAAATGTGGGACGATCGGATCGGTTCGGCGCGCGTCCAGGCAAGGAACTGGCGGCTCGCTTTCTTCGGCTCGCTGATCATCTCCGGTGGTCTTGCAGGCGGCCTGGTATGGCACTCGGCCCGCGGGACGATCACGCCCTGGGTGGTCGAGGTCGACGAGCTCGGCGAAGCGCGCGCCGTCGCGCCCGCCGACGGCGACTATCAGCCGACCGATCCGCAAATCGCCTTCCATCTCGCGCGCTTCATCGAACATGTCCGGAGCATTCCCGCCGATCCGGTCGTGCTGCGCGCCGACTGGCTCCGCGCCTATGATTTCGCGAGCGCCACCGGGGCGCAGGCGCTCAATGACTATGCGCGGACCAATGATCCCTTCGCCGAGGTCGGCAAGTTTCAGGTCGCCGTCGATGTTTCGAGCGTCATTCGCGCCTCGAAGAACAGCTTCCGCATCGCATGGAGCGAGCGCCGCTATCAGGACGGCAGCCTGATCGAGCGCTCACGCTGGTCGGCGATCGTCACCGTTACGCTCCAGCCGCCGCGCACCCCCGACGCGATCACGAAAAATCCGCTCGGGCTTTTTGTCACCGCCATCAACTGGTCAAAGGAACTCAGCCAATGACGACGTCACATTCTCTCCCGATCGCGCTCGGGGCCGCCCTTGCCCTATTCGCCGCGCCCGCCGCCGCAAGCGATCCGGCCGACCCGCGCCAGCGCGTCGGCCGCGCCAACGTCGAGGCGCGCGTGCAACCCGATCGCCAGGGCTATCGAAATGCCATCCAGCAATATGCCTGGTCAGAAGGCGCGCTCTTTCAGGTCTATGCCGCGCCGGGGCAGGTCACCGACATCGTCTTGCAGGAAGGCGAACAGCTCGTCGGTCCGGGACCCGTCGCCTCGGGCGACACCGTGCGCTGGATCATAGGCGACACGGTGAGCGGTACGGGCGCGCGGCGACGCGTCCATATTTTGGTGAAGCCAATTCGCTCGGACATCATGACCAACATGATCATCAACACCGACCGGCGTACCTATCATGTCGAACTGCGCGCGACCGCCGCATCCTATATGGCGTCAGTCTCCTGGACCTATCCCGCCGACGAGCTCATCGCCTTGCAAGTCGCCGAAGCCGAAGCGGCGCGCGCCGCTCCCGTTGCCGGGGCGATCGATCTGACGGCGCTGAACTTCCGCTACCGGATTGCGGGCGACAAGGTCGCTTGGCGTCCGGTGCGCGCATTCGACGACACGCGCCAGCTCTTCATCGAGTTTGGCGCGGATATCGCATCGGGCGACATGCCGCCGCTGTTCGTCATCGGCAGCAGCGGCGAGGCCGAACTCGTCAACTACCGGGTGCAGGGGCGCTATATGATCGTCGATCGCCTGTTCGAGCGCGGCGAACTGCGCTTGGGCGCCGGGAAACAGGCGCGCACCGTCCGGGTCGAGCGCGAGACGCCGCGCCGTAGGAGCCGGCCATGACCGAGCAGCAGGATCCCGCCGTCCCGTCCGCGGAGGTGCCGGGTGGGGATGATCGGGCCGCGGCGCAGCACGAACCCGACGCCTTCCGTTTGCGCGGTGAAGCGCCCCAGGTCATGCGCCTGTCGCGCAAGACGCTGGCGACCATCGGCGCGGCCGGGGGGTTTGCGATCGGCGGCGCCTTGCTCTGGGCGCTGCAACCCTCGCCGTCCAAGACGGCCGAGAATCTCTATTCGGCCGATACCGCGAACCGCGCCGAGGTCGTGACGGGCGGGCCCGCCGATTATGGTAAGGTGCCGAAGCTGGGACCGCCGCTTCCCGGCGACCTCGGCCGGCCGATCGTCGCGGCACAGCGCGATGGTGAAAGCGTCCCGGTGCCCGCGATGGGCAGTGCGCCTGGCACGCGCTCACCCGCCGACGAGGCGCGCGACCGGGCGCGGCAGGAGCGCGAAGCCGCCACCGCCAGTCGTCTCTTTCTTGGCGGAGGGTCCGCGGGTGCGGGCATGGCCGAGGCGCTGCGCGGATCGGTCGAGCCTGCCGTGGCCGCGCCGGCGACGGTAGCCGGTGAGCGGAGTCCGGACGCGGCGCGCCGAGCCTTTCTCGAAGGCGGCGCCGGCAAACCGAACGAAAGTCCCGAACGCATTGGCGGACCCAGCTCGCCCTATATCCTCCAGAGCGGGAGCGTCATCCCCGCCGCGCTGATCACCGGCATCCGCTCCGACCTTCCCGGGCAGGTCACCGCGCAGGTGACGCAGAATGTCTATGACAGTCCGACCGGCCGCATCCTGCTGATCCCGCAGGGTGCGCGCCTCGTCGGCGACTATGACAGCGAGATCGCCGCGGGGCAGGAGCGGCTTCTGCTGGCTTGGGACCGACTGATCTTGCCTGGCGGTCGCTCGATACGGCTTGAGCGCCAGCCTGGCGCCGACGCACGCGGCATGGCGGGCCTCGCCGACCGCACCGATCATCATTGGGGATCCATGCTGCGCGCGGCGCTGATCTCCACCTTGCTCGGGGTCGGCGCTGAACTTGGCTCGGATGGCGATGACGCGATCGTGCGAGCGCTTCGCGACGGGTCGCAAGATACAGTCAACCAGCCGGGGCGGCGGCTCGTTGAGCGCCAGATGAACATCCCGCCGACCCTCACCATCCGACCCGGTTTCGCGTTCCGGGTGCTGGTGACCCGCGACCTAATTCTCGAGCCCCAAGGAGGAGCGACATGACCAAACTCAGGCTCGGCCCGGTCGCCGACGACAAGCCCGTGAAGCTCGCCATCGAACTGCCCGGCGCGCTTCATCGCGAGCTGATCGCCTATGCCGAGGTGCATGCGAAGGCCACCGGCCTCCCCGAACCCTTGCCGCCCGAGAAGATTGCCGTTCCAATGATTGAACGGTTCATGGCGACCGATCGGGGCTTTGCGACCGAGCGGCGCAGGCGTTGAGGCTCAGCGGTCATGCGGGAGCATTGACGGGCGAGGGCGACCTCGACCGGCGGATGAACTGACGACCAGCGTTTCGCCGCGATCATGTCTTTGCCTGACGCCCGGCGCCGAGCGACCAGATGATATGATAATCGCTACGCCGCGCGACCGAGCGTAATGAAGCGCTCGAGATGATGATCCTCGTCGCCGAGTTGGTGACCGATCAGGGTGAGCCGCTTCGCATAGTGCGAGACCGGCAGTTCCCAAGTCATGCCGATCCCGCCGTGCATCTGGATCGCTTCCTCGGCGACGAGCGTGCCGACTCGGCCAATCGTGTATTTCGCAGCCGAGGCGCTGCGTTCGCGCGCGTCTCGTGAACCCTCGAGCGCGGCGGCGGCGTTGATCGCGGCAGAGCGGGCTTGCTCGATCTCGAGCGCCACCGTGGCCATCCGGTGCTGGAGTGCCTGGAACTTTCCGATCGGTGCGCCGAACTGCTGGCGTGTCCGCAGATAATCGAGCGTCGCGTCGCGAAGGACCGACATGACACCGACTGCCTCCCAGCAAAGCGCCACGAGACCAGCCGCGACGGCGTCCTCCACGAGGGGAAGCGCATCGCGCGCGAGAAGCCTCGCGGCGGCTGCGTGCAATCCCAGTTCGCCGGCGCGGCCGCCGTCGATCAGCGGATAGTCCCGGATGTCGACGCCCGTAGTGCCGGGTTCGACGAGGAAGAGGCCAATTGCCTGGGTCTCCGAGGCGCCTTCGATGCGCGACGTTACGAGAATGGCATCCGCGGATCCGAGCTGCGGGACGACCGCCTTGTCGCCCGTCAGCTCCCAGATGTCGCCCTGCGCGCGCGCGACCGTGCCGACATCCTCGAGATCGTAACGCCCCAACGGCTCCTGATGCGCGAAGGCGATCGTCATGTCGCCCCCGATCAGTCGTTCGACCAGATCGACCGAGGCCTCCGCGCGCGACAGAAGCCGGCCGCCCATCAGCGCGCCAAGAAAAGGCTCGACGACGAGCCCGCGTCCGATCTGCTCGAAGACCACGGCAATATCGAAACCGCCCCCTCCGAAGCCGCCCTCGGCCTCGCCGAACAAGGCCCCGACGACCCCGAGTTCGGCCAGGGCTTCCCAATGCTCTTTCGACCAGCCGCGGTCGGACGCGCTGATAAGGTGCCGATCTTCGATTCCATAACGCTGCATCAGATAGCGGGCGAGCGTGTCGGCAAGCATCTGCCGCTCTTCGCTGTGATTAAAGTCCATCGTCAGAGCTCCAGGATTGCTTTGGTAATGATTTCGCGCTGCACCTCGTTCGAGCCGCCGAAGATCGAGAGCTTGCGATCATTGAGGTAACGGGGGGTCACCGAGGCTGCATATCCGGGACCGACGGGTTCGCCGTTGAACCCCTCTTCGAGCGCCTCCGCAACGAAAGGCTGGGCATAGGGTCCCAGCGCGCGCCGCGCGAGGGCATCGATCTCCTGCCGGATTTCGGTGCCGCGGATCTTCAGCATCGAGCTTTCGGCGACCGGGGCGGCGCCGTGACCGGCCGCCGCGACGACGCGCAGGTTGGTGGTCTTCATATTCTCAAGTTCGATCTCGAGCCGCGCGAGGCGTGCCGCGAACAACGGGTCTTCGGCAAGCGGCAGGCCGCCCTTGCGCTGCGTCTCCGCGATCTGGCGAAGCTGCTTGAAGGCCGCCATCGACCCGCCGACGCCTGCGATATTCGTACGCTCGTAGGTCAGCAGAAACTTGGCGTAGGTCCAGCCCTTATTCTCCTCGCCGACGAGGTTCGCGACCGGGACGCGGACATCGGTGAAGAAGACCTCATTCACCTCCTGCTCGCCATCGAGAAGGGTGATCGGACGGATTTCGATCCCCGGCGTCGCCATGTCGACAAGAAGAAAGGAGATTCCTTCCTGCCGTTTGCCGCTGCTGCTGGTGCGGACAAGGCAGAAGATCATGTTCGCGTACTGGCCGAGCGTCGTCCAGGTCTTCTGGCCGTTAACGACATAATGGTCGCCATCGCGCACGGCCGTGGTCTTGACACTGGCCAAATCCGAGCCCGCTCCCGGCTCGGAATAGCCCTGGCACCACCAGTCGCTGCCGTCGAGGATGCGCGGGAGCCAGTAGCGCTTCTGCTCCTCGCTGCCATATTTGATGAGGACCGGCCCAAGCATCGACACGCCGAACGGCACGATGCGCGGCGCGTTGGCGAGCGCGACTTCGACCTCGAAGATATATTTCTGGGTGACGCTCCAGCCGGTGCCGCCATATTCCGCGGGCCAATGGTTGGCGAGCCAGCCCCGGCCGTTCAGGATGGCATGCCACTCCTCCATGTCCTGCTTCGTCAGGCGCTTGCCCGTCCGCACCTTCTCCGAGAGGCGGGGCGGAAGATGGTCCCGAAGGAAGGCGCGAACTTCCTCGCGGAAGGTCTCGTCCTCGCGGCTGAACTGCAAATCCATTGGTCAATCCTCGAACAGTCTCGCGCGGTGCCGGCGCCGTGCCCGCAGCCGCGAATGGCGTGGCGCGGCAGCGCCGCGGCGAAAATTCAGAAAGCGGCGATTCCGGTCATCGCTCGGCCGATGATCAGCGCATGCACATCATGCGCGCCCTCATAGGTGTTGACCGTTTCGAGGTTCATCAGGTGACGCATCACATGATATTCGCCCGAGATGCCGTTGCCGCCATGCATGTCGCGGGCGGCGCGCGCGATATCGAGCGCCTTGCCGACATTGTTGCGCTTGATGATCGAGATCATTTCGGGTGCGAAGCGATCCTCGTCCATCAAGCGACCGACACGGAGCGATGCCTGCAGACCGAGTGCAATCTCGGTCTCCATGTCGGCGAGCTTCTTCTGGAACAGCTGGTTGGCGGCCAGGGGCTTGTCGAACTGCACTCTGTCGAGGCCATATTGCCGCGCTGCGTGCATGCAGAACTCGGCGGCTCCGAGGCTGCCCCAGCTGATGCCGTAGCGCGCCCGGTTCAAGCATCCGAACGGCCCTTTCAAGCCCTGAACATTGGGCAGCAGCGCGTCCTCGCCCACTTCGACGTCGTCAAGAACGATCATGCCCGTGACCGAGGCGCGGAGCGACAGCTTGCCCTCGATCTTGGGAGCCGACAGACCTTTCGCCCCCTTTTCGATGACGAAGCCCCGGATCGCGCCGTCGTGCTCCTGCGATTTCGCCCAGACGACGAAGACGTCGGCGATTGGTGAATTGCTGATCCAGGTCTTCGAGCCCGACAGCAGATAGCCCGAGCCGGTTCGGACCGCCTTCGTCTTCATCCCGCCCGGGTCCGAGCCGGCATCGGGTTCGGTCAGGCCGAAGCAGCCGATCCATTCGCCACTCGCAAGCTTGGGAAGATATTTTTGACGCTGCTCGTCCGAGCCATAGGCATATATGGGGTACATGACGAGGCTCGACTGGACGCTCATCATCGAGCGATAGCCGGAATCGACCCGCTCGACCTCGCGGGCGACCAGCCCATAAGCGACATAGCTTGCCCCGACGCCGCCATAGGCTTGCGGAATTGTCGGGCCGAGCAGACCCAGCTCGCCCATCTCGCGGAAGATCGCCGGATCGGTGTGCTCGTTCTGGAACGCGTCGACGATACGAGGCGCGAGGCAGTCCTGCGCATAGGCCCGCGCCGTGTCGCGGACCATCCGCTCCTCTTCGGTCAACAGCTCGTCGATCAACAGGGGGTCGGTCCAGTCAAAGGCTTGCACTTGCTTGTTTCCTTTCCATGACGGTGTCGGAGTGCCCGGCGGGCGCATGGTCGTTCGGCCCGGATGGTCGCTTGGCGATCTCGACGGCCCGCTCCTCGATCACCCGCAGGCCATGTCCTTCCAGACCGACCAGCGAATGATGCGTGTTGGTGAGAAGTACCATGTCCTGCACGCCCAGATCGGCGAGGATCATCGCGCCCACGCCATAGTCACGCAGTTCTTCCATATCGAATTCGATGGGCTCGCCGGCCTTCATCTTCACCGCGGTCGTGAACGGGGCGGCGCGATCGCGGTTGATGACAACCACGGCACCGCTGCCATGTTCGGCGATCATCTCCATCGAGCGCGACAGCATATGCCCGCGGCTTGTGTCTTCGCCGAACATGTCGGTGAAGGGGCTAAGCGCGTGCATACGGACAAGCGTCGGGGCGGTGGGATCAATCCGTCCCTTGACCAGTGCGATCTGCTCGGTGCCGGTTGCCTTGTTGCGGTACGCGCGCACCGTCCAGTCGCCGCCCCAGCGGCTCGCGAACGACGCTTCGCTGGCGACTTCGATCAGATGATCGTGTCGGCAGCGATAGGCGATCAGGTCGCGTATCGTTCCGATCTTGAGCGAATGGCGCGCGGCAAAAGCGACGAGTTCGTCGAGACGCGCCATGGTGCCGTCTTCATTCATGATCTCGCAGATCACCCCGGAAGGGTTAAGGCCGGCAAGGCGCGCGACGTCGACGGCCGCTTCCGTATGTCCGGCGCGAACCAGTACGCCGCCATCGCGCGCCACGAGCGGGAAGACGTGGCCGGGCGTCACCAGGTCATGCTGCGTCTTCGTGGCGTCGATCGCGACGGCGACGGTGCGCGCACGATCGGCAACCGAGATGCCGGTTGTTACGCCTTCGCGTGCCTCGATCGAGACAGTGAACGCGGTTTCGTGCCGCGTGCCGTTGTTGCGGCTCATCAGGCCCAATCCGAGTTCGTCGACGCGCGCCTTGGTCAAAGCCAGGCAAATCAGGCCGCGGCCGTGTTTTGCCATGAAGTTGAGCTTCTCGGGGGTCGCCATCTGGGCCGGGATGACGAGGTCGCCTTCATTCTCGCGATCCTCGTCGTCGACGAGGATGAACATCCGCCCGTTCTTCGCCTCGTCGATGATCTCCTCGGGCGAGGAGAGATAGGCCGAGCGGAGCGGCGTCACCTTGCCCGCAGCCTGCGCCGAGGGCGCTTCACGAGTGCGACCTGCCGCGTTCATGCCGCGACCATCTGTTTCATGCGGGCGAACCCCAGTACCTGGCCCGCGACGGTGGCCAGCTGCGTCCCGTCCTTTTCCGATCGGCAGCGACCATCGTCGGCGAAAAGCCCTTCGCTGGTGTTGAGCGTGGCTCCGAACGGCGTCGGCCAGCCGCGCAGCGCGTGAATGATCGTGCGCATTGTGACCAGCGCTGTTCCGGCGGCTTGCCAGCCTCCGGCAGTGATGATGATGCCTACCGGCAGATCGGCTAGATACGGTCGATTGCCTGACCGGGCGAGCTCGAGCGTGTCGAACGCGTTTTTCATCACCCCCGAAATGGCACCATGATAGCCTGGACTGGCGACGATAACGCCATCGGCGTCCGCGAGTGCGGCGATCAGTTCGACCTGTCCCGGCGTCGGACCCGCCGGACCGGGATCGAAGACCGGGAGCGTCGCAAGAAAGGCTCCGCCTAGGAGCCTCGTATCGGCGCCGCCCCCTTCGGCAGCTCGTAGCGCTTCGGCCAGTGCAAGCTCAGTGCTCGATCCGGCTCGGACCGTGCCGCCGATGCCCACGATGACCGGACGACGTCGCGCATCTCTCGAATCGACAACCTTCATCTCGCCTCTCCTGACCTCTGATTTTGCCAGAATATGAGCAGATGACCAAAATTAGTCAATATGAATAAAGTTTGCTTTTGCTCTCTGTGGCTGGGCGAAGTCCCGAGGCTCGGCGGCATACTCCCCTCGAGGCGCGACTTGCCTTCCGCTGGGTGAATATCATTATCCTCGAAAGGCTGTCGCTCGATCCATCAATCGATCGGTCAATATCGTTCAAGTCGCTCGCTTACACGAAGCAGAACTGCGACAACGTGGCGCAGACCGTCATGGAGAATTGTGGGACCTTCTCGTCGTAAAGGAGCGAGCGACGATGGTGGGCGGCAAATCTGACATTCGGGTTGATCAGCTCGCGCGAGGTCGCGCGCGATCGCTTCAGCTGATCGCGGAGCTGAAGAAAAGATGGCACTCGATCAACGTCCATGCCGACGATTCGATCGATGACGTTATTCTCTTTCGGGAGATTATACAGCTGCGGAAAATTCAGAGTGTCATCAAGATGGCGACACATTCGGTTGGCTCACGCTCTTCACTGTGTGTGTGAGAAGTCTGAGGGCGCCGACGTGGTCAGCTTGTGCGCCGTAATCGTGGGAGATCGAGGACAACCCAAACCCCATTCCGCTTCTCGACCAGTTGCTGGTCCTTGAAATAGGTAATCTCGCGCTGGACACTCTGGCGCGTAACGTCGAAGATGTTGGCTATGTCCGATTGGGTGAACGGGAAGTCTAGCTCGATCGGTTTGGACGCATTTTCACCCAGGCAGCGTTCAGCAAAGCCGACAAACATGTGAGCGATCTGAAAGCGCAGCCGCGTGGTCGCGCGCATCTCGCGTGCGGCGAATTGCCAGCTTATGGCTTCGGCGAATTTGCGGCACAGGGCTTCGGGAATTGCACTGTGGCTGTTATAAAGCTGCCAGAAATCCCGCTCATGGAGCGCGCGGATGCGGCTGGGCACCATGGCGATCGACGTGTGATTGTAGGGCCGCCGCGAAATCATCGCGGTTTCGGCGTAGCAATTGCCTGCGACATAAATGGTAATCAGCGCCTGGCTACCGTCTTCGTGCATGCCAGTCAGGCGCACATATCCGGAAACAACCTGGAATATGCGCGTCGCATCGCGGCCCGCCTCTGCTATGACGTCCCCCACCGCGACATCGAACTCGGTCATGCGCGCAAGCACCTCGGCCCGCACGGTTTCAGGCAAGTCCCCGATCCAATTCTCGTAGGAGAATATTCGCTGCATCGCGCGTTGTTCTTTTTGCCTCCCCGCCTTTCACATAGCACCAATTTTTCCATGGGCCATGTAACATAGATGTCATGCCCCACCGAGCGTCGTGATGCACAAGGCACCTCGAATCGGGATCGGCCAAAGCCGACCTAGTGAGGGAGACGATCAAATGGCATCGACGAAGATCAATCTATTGCGCGCATCGAGCGCGCTCCTGCTTATCATGGCCAGCCCGGCATGGGCGCAACAGGGGCAGGAGGCGCCGTCGCCAGATTCCCAAGCCGATGACGCATCGGGGATTGGCGAGATCATCGTCACGGCCCGACGCCGCGAGGAGTCTTTGCAAAGCGCACCGGTCACGGTGACGGCCTTTACCGGCGAGCAACTCGCCGCCAAGGGTGTCACCGATTTCAGCCGGCTGGCACAGGCGACGCCTGGCATCAATTTCGACGCCTTCCCGAAGGCAGCGCCGCGCCCGTTCTTCCGCGGCGTCGGCAGCAGCAACCAAGGCGCCGGCGGCGATCCATCGTCGGTCGCCTTCCTCGATGGCGTCTATCTGGGTCGCGCGGCGATGCTCGGCATCGACTTTTACGACATGGAACGGGTCGAAGTCCTCAAGGGTCCGCAAGGGACGCTCTGGGGCAAAAATGTTGTGGCGGGCTCAGTCAACTTCGTAACCGCCAAACCCGTCGACATAGCCGAGGCCAATGCGCAGCTGACCTTCGGCGAATATGGCCAGATGAACGGCAATTTGATGCTCAACGCGCCAATCACGGATGGTCTCGCTGCCCGGCTGACGCTTGGCGCCGTCACGAACGATGGCTTCCGCCGAACCTTCGACGGTCGCGCGCTCGACGACGAGAATAAGCTCAGCGCGCGTCTTCATGTCCGCGCTGAACTGGGTCCCGACACCTGGTTGCTTCTGACGGGCGATATCGCGAACCAGGATCTCTCCGATAGCTCGCGCTATAATGTGATCGTCAACCCGTTCACGCCGGGTGAGGGCTATGAGGATTACGCCAAGCCGCGCCGCGCCAATCCCGATCGGTTGGGCTTCACCAAGTCGCGCACTGGCGGCGCGCGCGCTGAGCTGTCGACCGATGTGCTTGGTTTCGCCAACTGGACCACCGTCGCCGCGTGGCGCGCGCTCGACTATGATTTTTCGAACGACCTCGATGGCACCGACCCCGCCACCAACGCGGCCAACGGTTTGCCCGTGAGCGGAATCCAGGTGCTGGCGAAGGAGCATGCCAACTCCTATTCGGTCGAAAGCCGTCTTTCCTCGCTTCACGATGGGCCGGTCAGCTGGGTCGCTGGTGTTTTCTATAACCGTGACGAAGTGTCGCGGGAGCGCGAGAGCCAGCTGTCGGCGACGCCAACGACGGTCAACCGCTTCTTCGGCAACTCAATCAACGACAGCTATGCGGTGTTCGGCGAGGGGCAGTACAAGTTTGATTTCGGCCTTCGCCTGTTCGCAGGTGGTCGCTTCACGCAGGAAAAAAAGATCTATCGCGCTAGCCGCCTGCAAGGTGCGCTCGCGGCGCCCGCAACCTCCTACGACACCGGCGACGCGCCGGGAATCTTCGACAAGGGCGTGTTCACCTATCGCGTCGGCGCCGACTTCCGCTTCAGCAACAATGTCTTCGCCTTCGGCACCGTGTCGACGGGGTTCAAGTCGGGGGCGTTCCAGGAGCAGCCCGGATCGGCGGCTCTCGCTCGCATCCCGACCGACCCCGAGCGGCTGACCAACTATGAGATCGGGCTCAAGACAGACTGGCTCGATCGCAAACTGCGCGCCAACGTTTCGGCCTTCTGGATGGATTACCGCGACTTCCAGACGATCAAGGTCGTGCCCGATGCTACTCAGGGTCCGGTCGGAACCCGCGTGACGGTCGATTCCGCGGATGCCACGATCAAAGGCGTCGAAAGCGAGTTCATCGTCCAGCCCGTCGACTGGTTCGACGCGACGGTGCGCTACACCTATCTCCACCCATATTTCACCCGCTTCATCCAGACGGCGGGATTCCTCGCCGATGGCTCGCCGGTGTTCGTCGATGGAGCGGGAAATCGTCTGAGCCGGACACCCAAGCATGCGGTAACCGCCACCGCCGGCCTGCAATCGTCGCGCGATGCCGCGTGGGGCTGGCTCCGGGCCGAAGTGACGATGGATTATCAGAGTGACGTGTTCGAAAACAATATCAATGACTTCAAGGAATATCGCAAGCCGCGCACGCTCTGGGATGCGAGCCTCACCTATCATCTCGACGACCGTTATTCGGTCCAGCTCTGGGGACATAATCTGACCGACAAGGAATATCGTATCTGGCAGACCAACGGCGGAACATATCAATATGTCCAATATGGCGCGCCGCGGCAATTCGGCGTGACCCTGCGGGCGAAATTCCTGTGATGGCCGCGAATCGCGCATCGACATGCAAAATCTTCGTCCCCTCGGGTGTGCTGGGATCGGGATGCCCCGAGGACGCGCTCGAACGCGGTATCTCGCTTGCGCCTGATTGCATCTCGGTCGACGGCGGATCGACCGATTCGGGCCCCTATTATCTGGGCACCGGAACATCGAAAATGACGCGGCGGGCAACCAAACGGGATCTGCGCCAGCTGATGCTCGCGCGCGACCGACTGCAAATTCCGCTGCTCGTCGGATCGTGCGGAACCTGCGGCACCGATTCGGGCGTCGACTGGATGGCCGATATCGCGCGCGAGATCGCGCGGGAGGAGGGGCTGACCGCGCGTCTCGCGCTGGTATATTCGCAGCAGCGCCCCAGCGATCTCTTGCCGCTGCTTGATGCGGGGAAGGTCACGCCGTTGGAACCGGCGCTGCCGCTAACACATGAGCGATTGCTCGAATGCGATAACGTCGTCGGTCTTCTGGGATATGAACCGCTTGCTGATGCGATTACTGGGGGGGCGGACATCGTTCTTTCGGGCCGCACAACCGATACCGCCGTGCTCGCCGCAGTGCCATTGATGCGCGGTTTTCCGGCGAGCGCCTCATGGCATGCGGCGAAGACGGCCGAATGCGGTGGCCTCTGCACGGTGCAGACGCGGCTGGGCGGGGTGATGCTGACGATCGACGCCGAGGGTTTCGAAATAGAGCCCTTGCACGCAGATAATCGGTGTACGCCCTACACGGTCTCGGCACATCTGCTCTATGAGAACAGCGACCCCTTCCGTCTCAAGGAACCGGGCGTTATTCTCGACGCAAGCGAAGCACAATATGATGCGATTGATGAACGCGTAGTGCGGGTGACCGGCTCGCTTGCCAAGGCCATGCCATACACCCTCAAGCTGGAGGGTTCAGGCGGGACCGGATATCGGACGATGGTTTTCAGCGCGATAGCGGACCCGAAATTGCTCGCGCGCGTTGACGAGTGGCTCGGCAATCTCGAGGCCTATCTGCGCGCCGGGATCACGTCGGTGCTGGAGGTCGATGCGCAGGATTATGATCTCGAGTTTCGGGCCTATGGTCACAACGCACTAACCTCGTCGTCGTCGGTCGCTACACCGCACGAGGTGGGGCTCATGACCCTTGTGTCCGCGGTGACGCAAGAATTGGCTACCGAAATCGCCCGATATTGCAATCCTATCTTGCTCCACTTTCCGTTGAACCATGACGATCCGATGCCGAGCTTCGCCTTTCCCTTCTCACCGGCGGAGGTCGAACTCGGCCGCCAATATGAATTCAAGCTCAACCATGTCGTGCAACTCGACAGGCCGGATCAGTTGTCGCGGACGGTGATCGAAGTGATCGGGGAGAGCGACAATGACTAAGCTTGGCGAAATTGCAAAATATGTCCGTTCGAAGAACGCCGGCCCCTTTTGGGTGACGATTGATATTTTCTGTGCCGATGCCGAAAGCTTCGAACGGATCGCGCGCGCGCCACAACTGACGCCGAGGGCGATCGCCGCATTATATGACGTTTCGGAAAACGAGATCCGGCAGTTCCATGTGCCCGCGCTTAACGTGTTCAAAGTGAGTTTTCCGCGCCCGACGGCCCAAGGCTCGCTCCGCGACGTGGACTCTCACGCCGGTCAGTATTTCGTGCCGCTTCTGTCGCTCGAAATTGATTAGGAGACATCGCCGTGTCGCCTGCAATTCTTGGCTTTTCGATGGTAATCCTGTTCATGATCCTCGTGATGACGAGGCGCATGGCAGCGGTTCCGGCACTGATCTTCGTTCCGCTGCTCTTCTCGATTCTCGCTGGTCACGGCCCGGAGACGGGAGAGATGATGATGAAGGGAGTGACCCAAGTCGCCACAACCGCGGTCATGTTGATTTTTGCCATCCTCTATTTCGGGACAATGATCGACGCCGGTTTGTTCCAGCCCCTCGTCAATCGGATCGTCGCCTGGGTCGGCAATGATCCGGTGCGCGCGACGGTCGGGCATGCAACCCTTGCCAGCGCGGTCGGGCTCGACGGCGATGGTACGACGACTGCCCTGGTCGGTGTCTCGTCGATGCTGCCTGTCTACAAGCGGCTGGGCATTGATGTCATGGTGTTCGCTGTCATTGGCAGCCTGTCCTTCATCATCATGAACTTGAGTCCCTGGGGTGGTCCAGCCGCGCGTGTCGCGGCGTCTCTCCACGTCGATCCTTCGGCCCTCTTCATCCCGATGCTGCCCGTCGCGGCGACGGGGCTCGCATTTGTGTTCCTGCTCGCCTGGTGGTTCGGGCGCCGCGAACGGGCGCGCATCGGCCACATCGATCCCGCAAGGACGTCGTCACCGGAGGACCAACTTGATGCCGCCAGAATTGCGGAAATATTCCAGGCGGACCCGACTGCCCTTCGTCCGCGCCTCATCTGGTTCAACCTCGCTCTGACCCTGGCGCTGATGGCCATGGTGGTGGCCCACTTGGCTCCTCTTCCGGTTCTGTTCATGGGAGGTCTGGCTGCGGCCTTGATCGTCAACTACCCGAAACTTGCCGATCAGCGCGCCCGGCTGACCGCGCACTCGGGCAATGCTCTCAGTGTCGGTGTCATGGTCCTGGCGGCGGGTGCCTTCACAGGCGTCATGGCTGGCACGGGAATGATCGACGGCATGGCGAAATCGATCCTGGCAGTCCTGCCCCCAGCCGTTGGGCCTTATCTCGCGGTGATCACCGCGTTTATCTCCATCCCGATGAACTTTTTTCTCTCGAGCGACGCGTTCTATTTTGGCGTGGTGCCGGTGCTTGCCGAAACGGCAGGTCATTACGGTATCTCGCCCGAAGAGATTGGGCGTGCGTCCTTGCTCGGACAGCCCGTCCACTCTCTAAGCCCGCTGGTGGCCGCAGTATATCTGAAATGCGCCCTGCTGGGGATAGAACTCGGCGACTTGCAGCGCTTTGCCTGGAAGTTTGCCTTGATGCTCTGTTTTGTATTCATTGGGGCCGCGCTGCTCTTTGGCGTCATTCCGCTTTCCGCTTAGGCGAAACGCCGGGCAGCGCATGGCGACGCGGGGCGGCGGCCCTTCGTGATCGAGCGCGATATTTGATCCACGTTCCGTGTGTGGCTGTGCGGACGCATCGTTGCGCGGCGGTCCGTTGCGTCCCACGACGCCGGGCGCCGCCTCCATACCGCGAAGATGGGTGCTTGCCCCGTAAGATGATAGAGGCCGAGAGCGATGGTCTGAGCCCGCGCGACATCGAGCAAGGTCGAGATCGCCTTGGAGCATGGGAGGCACGGGCAAGGGCTGGATGATAATCTTGCTGCAGACGACAACTTCCTTGTCTGCTTAGTTTCCAACGGTTCCGGCGAGCAAGGCTTGATCGGCCATGAGCTGAGCGGCCAGCCATTCCGCGACCACCCGGAAACGCATGATGCTGGCGGTCTCCCGATGCGATAGCAGCCAGATATCCAGGGCGGGCAGTTCTTCGACGCTGAGCCGGTGGAGGCCGGGACCTTTGACGGAAATGCAGGGGAGGAGGGCAAGGCCGAGCCCCGCCTTGCACGCCTCGACGAGGATCGGAATCGCGCTCGAGCGCAGCTGGACCCGAGCATTGGGGGCCGCCTTCGCGATCCAGCGCATGGGCGAGGCGTCCGCGAGGTCGTCATTATAGAGAAGCCAGGGCTGCTCCCCCCAGGCTTCGGGGCCGATATGGGCAAATTTTTGATGCCCGTAAATCGCGGCGCCCAAGCTCCCGACGCGGCGCATCCGGATCGCAGCATCTTCGTCGGGGCGTGAGAGCCGGAGCGCCAGATCGGCTTCGCCTCGCGAGAAGGATAGCCTGCGATTTTCCGGGATCAGCTTGATCTCGAGCTGCGGATATAGTTCCAGCAAGCCGGGCAGCCGCGGTACGAGCCAGTCGGAGAGCAGCGCATCGACCGAGGTGATGCGCACCGGGCCGCTCACATCGCCTGCGGTTTGGCGGGCCTCCTGGAACAGCGCATGGACCTTGCGCTCGATCTCCTCCGCCGCCTCGACGACCGCCAGACCCGCGTCGGTCGGCTGATATCCGTCGAGATCGCGCGTGAACAATTGGGCTCCGAGGCGCTCTTCAGCGGCCGCGAGGCGCCGGCTGACGGTCGAACTGTCGACGCCAAGCGCCTTGCTGGCGGCGCGGAGGCGCCCCTCGCGGGCGATGGCGAGCAGGAGCGGGAGATCATTCCAATCGACGCGGGTTCGATGCTTCACCATGCCGCTGCGTTTATGCAACGCGGGGATGCGAATTACCATAGCGCCAAGCGGGGAGCCGCCATGGCATATCGTCGCCAGACGTCAGGGCGTTGCAGGCCGCGATGCCGCTGTTCCGGGTGGAGCGCGAAGGCTCTCGCCCAGCGGCGCGACAAGGGCCTGCGAACGCTAACCCTGAGCCTCAGGAGAAGAGCTATGAAATTTACCCAGATTCGCAGCGCGACCGTTATCGTGGAATTTGGCGGCAAGCGTTTCCTCATCGATCCCATGCTCGCCGCCAAGGACAGCTACCCGGGCTTTCCCTTTTCGGTGAACAGCCACTTGTTCTGGCCACGCGTCGACCTGCCGGTGCCCGCGACCGATTTGCTCGACGTCGATGCCATCATTCTCACCCATTTTCATCCCGATCACTGGGACGATGCGGCGACCCAGATTGTCCCGAAAGACAAGCTGATCTTCACCCAGGGCGAGCGGGACTCGGCGATCCTCGCAAGCTTCGGATTCACCAATCTGCGGATCCTCACCGCCGCGACCGAGTTCGAGGGCGTGACGCTGAAGAAGACCCAGGGCCGCCATGGCGACGAGAAATTGTTTGACGGGCCGTTCGCGGAAGCGATCGGCGATGTGTGCGGGGTCGTGTTCTCCCATCCCGATGAGAAGACGCTCTACCTCGCTGGCGACACCATCTGGTATGAAGGCGTTCAGGAAAATCTCGACACACACCAGCCGGACGTGATCATCCTGAACAGCTGCGACGCGCGCATGATCGAGCCCACGCTGGGCGAAACCTCGATCATCATGGGCAAGGACGATGTTTACAAGGTCTGCAAGGCAGCCCCGTCGGCGACGATCGTCGCAAGTCATATGGACGTTGTGAACCATGCGTGCCTCGGTCGCGCGGAGCTCAAGGCCTTCCTCGACGAGACCGGGCTTGCGGGACAGGTCCGCATCCCGGCGGACGGCGAAACCTTGCGGTTCTGAGGCCGGCGCGGCGCGACGACCCATGCGCGTTCGCCGGGTTCTGCACGCCGCGTGCGGTCGCTCTGCCGGTTGTTTCGCGCGTGCCCGCGAAATCCGCCTTTTCTGATGGAGAATAGCATGTCGATTGAAGAGAATAAGAAGCTGGTAAAGCGCTTTTACGAAGCCATCGAGCGCATGGATTTCGACGCCTTGCAGGACATGGTGCACGAGGATTTCGTCTTCTACGCCCAGATCGACAATCCGCGCCCCGGCGTCCAGGGCCTGATCGATTCCGAAAAGCCCGCCTTCGAGGCGTTCGACAGCTTTGAGTTTCCGGTCGTCTCGATGGTTGCCGAAGGCGACCAGGTCGCCGCCTATATGTACTTCATCGGCAAGGGCTATAATGGCAGCAATCCAGCCATTCCGGCGAACGGCCGTGACTGCAAAATCTCGCTGATGCATCTGCTGACGTTCAAGGACGGCAAGATTGTCGAGAAGCGGGCGCATTTCGACTCTGCGGACGTGATGCGGCAAATTACCGAATAGCTCCGGGTCGCGTGAGCTGGTCAGGGGGCGGGGCTTGGTCCCGCTCTCTGGCTACACGAGAGAGCCGCCGTTCGGATTCCCGTCGTGCATTCTTCGAACATTCGAGTGCTTATTCGCGGGTGATGAATATCGCCTCGGTCCGGTTGCCGACGCCGAGTTTGCGGAATGCCTTCTGCATATGCCATTTCACCGTCGGCTCTGACAGCGCCAGACACTCCCCGATCTCTCCATTGGTGAGCCCGCGCGCCGCGATGTCGATGATCTCGACTTCTCTCGCGGTCAATAATTTGCGCATCGACCCCTGCGATGCGAGGGGCTGCGCGCTCGAACCCTCCGGCCGATTGTCTATCGCCGCCTGCAGCCGTTCCATCTGTGACGAAAAACTGCGCATGCTGACATCGGGCCGATTGCCCGCCTGCCGGACGAGACCGATGGCGACCTCGCCCTCGTCCAGAAAGGACCGGATGAAGCCCGCCGGCAGCCCCGCGCGCAATGCCGAGATCATCTCGTTGAGCGCCGCTTCGGGCCTTCCAAGGTTGGCGAGGCACACCGCGTGCAGGATGCAAAGCTTCAGCCAGCGGCGGCGGAAACCCATATTCTTGGCTTGCGCCATCAGCCGGACAAGGCGCGGCGAGAGACTGTCGCACTCGCCGCGGGCGAGCGCGAGCCTGATCGGCAGGATATCGCGGGTCACGGCCTCGACATAGGTCATGAATTCGGTGGGAGGGGCCGGAGCGATCTGCGAAATAATATGGTTCGAGAGTTGCTCATCGCCGACGCTGAGCGCCAGATGGGCTTGTTCCCACTGGAAGGTTGCAATCATCCTGGGCAAATCCCGCTGTGCCGACATCGCCTGCGCTTCGGCAAGAATCTTGTTTGCCAGCGCATGGTCCTGACGCAGCGCCGCGATCCGGGCGGCCGTCAGATTGATGTTCAGCGCGCATTCGGACCAGCCGACCTTGGTGACCGTCTGGATGCGCCCTTCGATCGCCTGCTCGGCGTCCGCAATGCGGTTCGCCTCGTACAGCGCCTCGCAAAGGCCGCTGGCGCACAGTCCCGCTGCGTGAGAATAGGGTCCGCGTTCGGCGACGGCGTTTCCCAACGCCAACTGATGGCCCGCGATCGCATCGTTCAGGCGAAGCTCGGTCATCGCGATGATACCATCGACGACCTGGAGATAGGCGTGATTGACCGACCTGTCGGAGAGCTGCAGCGATCGCCTCGATATATCCAGCGTTCGCCGCGCCTCCTGCAGACTGCCATAGGATATCTGTGCAGAGGCGACGACAAGCGCCATTGCGGTGGTCTCGAAGCTGTTGAGCCGACGCATCGCGGGCAGGGCTTTTTCGCCCTTGGCGAGCACGTCATCGAACCGATCCGCCGCGCCATCGTTGAGAATTTCGATGCTGGCGAAATTGTCCTGAAGCAATGGTGTCAGACCCGGACCCTCGGCGAGACGGGTGTTGAACTGGACAAGCGTCTCGGTCACGAGCCGGTGATGGCCAGCAAACACCTTCGCCCATAGCCAGGATGCAAGGGCATGGGGGTAGCGGATGGCTTCCTCGATCGTCATCCGGTTGCTCCAGACGAGCAGCGTTTCAAGGTCGCCCCAACCGACATAGTCCATCGCCACCGATTCCAGCAGGCGCAGCGCATTGTCACGGTCGCCGCCCCGCATCGCGAACTCGATCGCGTCGAGCCAGCGGCCCTGCCCGGCGTACCAGGCGCTCGCCGCGCGATGAACCGTGGCGACATGACCTGCCCCCAGCAAGGCGAGCTGGCCGCGCAGAAACTCGCCGAACACATCGTGGAAGCGATAGCCCGCCACATCGCGGTCCAGCTCGACCCGGCTGAGGAACAAGCCCGCGTCCTCGAGGCGGGCGAGCACGGCAGCACTATCCTGCCTGTTGGTAATCGCGTCGCACAGATCGGCGGTCAGCACGGGAAAAATCGAGATGTGGCGGAGGAAGTCGCGCAAATCTTCCGGAAGCCGGTTGAACACGTCGTCGCGAAGATAATCGGCCATAGCCCCCTGCGCGGCGGCGTGATTGGCAAATCCAGCGATGTCGGCCTTGTTCTGAAGCGCCAGGCAAGCGAACTGCAGGCCGGCCGCCCAGCCGTCGAGACGCTCGCCCAGCCGTATCGCCTCGTCGGTGGAAATTCGGGCACCGAGGCGTGACCCGAGCATCGCGCAGACCTCAGTGTCGTCGAACTTCAGATTCGTGCCGGTCACCTCTCTCACACCGCCTTCGAGGATCAGCCGTGCCTGCCCCATGGCCGGGATGGCCCGGCCCGCTGCAATGATCGAAAAGGAAGGCCCGGTCTGCCGAACGAGGCCTTGCAGCAGACTGACCGCCTCGTCGGAAATGACGCATTCGAGCTCGTCGAGGATCAGGACCAGTGGCCGGCGCTGATCGTGTCGCCGCGCGAGGTCCTCGAAGATTCTTTCGCCGGACGATATGGCCGCTGCCGCGCCAGCCGCGCGGCGCAGTGCTGCGGCGAGGTAGGCGCTGAGCCGATCAGCGGCATTGTCCGCGCCGTCGAGCGTAAGCCACGCAACATCGACCCCGGTCAGGTGCAGCGCTCGATGCCACTGCGCCAGAAGAATGGTCTTTCCGGAACCGGCCGGGCCTTTGACGAGCGTCAGCTTGGGGAGTTCGTCGATGCCACCGAGGCTCAAGCGAGCGCGTGGAATCGTCTGCACCGGCGACCGCGGAGGTGCGAGCTTGCTGCCGACAATCGGGACTTGGCCCTTGGTGATTTTCGGTCGCGCCACAGGCTGTCCCGCTCTCCAATCCTCTTCGAATTTTGCGCGTGCAAATAGTCCGCAAAATCTCATCTACCATACTTTCGTATGGTGCGCTCTCCTTCTTGTGGCTTAGCTTCATGCGGTTCGCTGCGTCCTAGCGGAAGGCAGCTCAGCAGGAAAACAGGAGGAACAGAAACGCGCCAGCCTATCCCGGTGGCCTAGCCGACCCCGGCACTTTCAGACCACCGACCATGGGAGGTACATCGCGCCGGGCATTTCCCGGCTCCCGCTGCCGCCCTCGGGTCTTTGCTTCCAGAACCGACGGTCCCAGCGCGATCGCTCTTCTGGATCCATGCAGAGGCATTGGTCGACATCGCCCAGAAACAGAGGCGGATCGACTTTGGATAGCGCGGCGCGAACGAGCGCCTGCCGGCTTCGAACCCGGGAGGTGTGGTCGGGGACTGCCGAAAGATCGTGCGGGCCGTCCCCTCTTCGGGAGGAGCAGGATATGCACATCGAGTCGATCGCGGACCGGTCCGTTCAAGCTGTCGGAAGCCGGCGGCAGCCGCATCTGAGCCGCCCGGCCGCGGGGCAATTTGCGGCCACGCGTTGGCTGACCCCGTTGCCGACGGCGTTTACGACTTCATCAGCCGTTCGAACCTGTACCCAGGTGGGTGAGTTGACGCTCTGCCAGTTCGATGTCGCGCGGCCCTTTCTCGTTACGGAGCGGAAGCTCAACCATGGCGCAGGCCGCGATATCGTCGGCGTTTGTGCCCTCGTCACCGGTTCCGCGATCCTCAAATCGAACGGCGATATGGCCCCCGCCCATGTCGGCGACCTGATCCTCTTCGAGGCGGGCAAGAGTTTCGAACTCTTGCTGCAGGCCGACAGCAGCTGTCTCATCGTCACACTTCCGGCAGGCGTAATCCGCCCGGCTGCGTCCTCGTCGTCGCCGCCGTTGCCGGCCTATATGAACGGCGCGGAGGGCCCGGGACTCTTGCTCTCCGGCATGCTGCGAACCTTGCCAGAGGCGGTCCGGCATCTCGATATCGCTTCGCCAAGCGCTACGGCGATCGTCTCGGGGATCGAGAGTCTTCTTCTGTCGACGGCGATGCAGATTAGCGCCAGCCGCGAACCGGCGCTCGCCAGCTATGGTCGCGTCGAGCAGGTCAAGGCCTATATCCTGGCCCACCTGAGAGACCCCGATCTTTGCGTGGAGCGGATAGCCCGAGGCCTCCACATCTCCGTGAGCACGATACACCGCGCCTTTTCCAAGGAACCTTATTCGGTCATGTCCTGGATCTGGGCGATGCGCCTCGATGGCGCGCGGCGCGATCTGTCTGACGCCATGAAATCACATCGCAATATCACAGAGGTGGCGTTCAGCTGGGGGTTCAATGACACCGCACACTTCAGTCGGTCTTTTCGGTCCCGCTTCGGCCATACGCCGCGGCAGCAAAGGAACCGGCCCGCACCATGCCTCGTGGTGGTGGAGGCCTGACGCGCGAAGGCTGTGGATGTGCGGGCCGTCAACCGGGAGGGGCACATGGGTGCAATCCATCCCGCGCCGACGGGCCAGAAGCGCATCAGGCCTGCCGTTTGAGCGGTGGCGCGCGGCGGTTCTTGCGGGGCGGAGTGGCGGCTTCGGCCTGGCCGCCGCCATCCGCCTGCTGCGGGTCGGCTTTGTCCCTTTCGGCGTCGCGCTCGAAGAGCAGGCGATATTCCTCGTCGGTCAGCAGCGTCGGCGTCTTCCACGGCTGTGTCCTATCCTCTCGCTGCCAGCCGAACGCGGCCAGCTGCTCAGGCGTGACCGTCTTGGCCAATGTGACGAGCGCATGGCAGGTTATGGCGCTGTAGAGCGGCAGCTCCGATGCCCAAGGCTTCTCGCAACCGATGAACATCGTCGAGCCTGCGACACTCGCCGAGATATAAACCGCCAATGCGTCGCGCTCCTGGTCCGTAAGGCCGGGGTTCATTTCGGCGATCAGCTTCTTCAGCGACTGACGCTCCAGCAGATAGATGCTGTCCACCGCCTTGGCGACGAACGGGTCGTGATTGGACAGCGCCCACAGGTGGGGGAAAAGGCGCGTCGTCCGCCGTGTCTGGATATCGTCGAGCAGGAACCGGATGAGGCGTTCCAGCTTCTGTTCGGCAGAAAGACCCTGTTCGCGCAGGATCGCAACAATCTTGTCCGCATAGGGGACAAGCACCATGTTGATCACGTCCTGCAGCAGGTCGGTCCGGCTCTTGTAATAATAGCTTACGGCGCCAATCTGGATTTCGCACCGGCGGGCGACCTCGCGAAGCGTCAAGGCCTGATACCCACTCTCGACAATGATATCGAGCGCCGTCTCGAGGATCTGGACAACGCGTTCGCGGCCTGTCTGGTAAATCCCCGAACCCGTCCGCGTGCGAAGGCGATTAGCGCCGAACATTCCATTTCCTCATATTGCGAGACGGCCTCTCGATTGTGCCGTCCCATTCGACCGACCGGCCAGACTGGCTCGCAAGGTGACACGGCGACGGGTCGCCGCACAACCCCTTGTATTATCGACCGGCCACATTTTGATCAATTGACAAATATTGAACAGGATGCATAAAGTTCAAAAAACGACTCAGGGAGGATTCAATGGCACGCGAACTTCTGCTCAATGCTTTTGCAATGAACTGCGCAGGGCATCAGTCCCAGGGGATGTGGCGCCATCCGCGCGACAAATCCGAAAACTACAAGCACACCGACCATTGGGTCAAACTCGCGCGGACGCTTGAGCGCGGCAAATTCGATGGCCTGTTTCTTGCCGATGTCGTGGGCGTCTATGACGTTTATGGCGGCGGCCCGGACACGGCGCTGCGCGAGGCCGTGCAGGTGCCGACCAACGATCCGCTGCTCATCATCCCGCCGATGGCCGATGCGACCGAGCATCTCGCCTTCGCCGTCACGGTCAATCTTTCGCATGAAGCGCCGCTGCCGTTCGCACGCCGTATGTCGACCCTCGATCATATGACCGATGGGCGCATTGGCTGGAATATCGTCACCGGCTACCTCGACAGCGGCGCCAAGGGGGCCGGCAAAAGCGAGCAGGTCACGCACGACACCCGTTACGACATCGCTGAGGAATTCGTGACGATCCAGTATGATTTCTGGGAAGGCAGCTGGGAAGATGATGCGGTCCGAAAGAATCGCGAGGAAGGCGTCTTCACCGATCCGGCGAAGGTCCACCGGGTTGTTCACGAAGGAGAATATTTCCATGTGAATGCGGTTCATCTTTGCGAGCCTTCGCCCCAGCGCACCCCCGTCCTTTACCAGGCCGGCGCGTCCTCCAAAGGAACCGCATTTGCGGCGCGGCACGCCGAATGCGTGTTCGTCGTCGGGCATTCGAGGCCGCGGCTGGCGGAGAGCGTTGCCAATCTGCGCAAACTCGCGGTGGAAGCCGGCCGGGCGCCGAACGACATCAAGATTTTCGCGCTGACGACCGTGATCACGGGCGCGACCGATGAGGATGCGCAGGCGAAGGCGGAAGAGTATAAGGAATATCTGAGCTCGTCCGGGGCGCTGGCGCTGATGGCCGGCTGGACTGGAATCGATTTCTCCAAGCCCGACCAGGTCGGCGCGGCCGCTGCGGGCAGCAACAGCATCCAGAGTGCTGCCGCCATGTTCACCCAAGGCGGCCCGTCGGCGCACCGGGATGTCGACAGCATCGCTCGAAGCGTCGCCTTGGGCGGCGGCGGTCCCGTTCTGATCGGCAGCGCGAAGCATATTGCCGACGAACTCGTGTCCTGGGCCGAGGAATGCGATCTCGACGGGTTCAATCTCGCCTATGCGGTGATGCCCGAAACTTTCGAAGACGTCGTCGACCTGGTTGTTCCCGAGCTCCAGAGCCGCGGTTCCTTCAAGACGGAATATGCCCCGGGAACATATCGCGAGAAGCTGTTCAAGCGCGGGCCGCGTCTTGAAAGCAATCATCCTGCCGCACGCCTGCGGCATTGAGCGAAGCGATAGGTCGGGGCGGCGACGGCTGCCCCGACGCCCTGTCTGCACGCGATAACGGGAGGCTCGATTGACTCACCGACCTGCCGAGGGTTCTGTCATGGCGCCCGCTGGTCCCGCCGCCCTGCCGCCGGCATGGGTCGGCGGACTTGCGGGAAAATGGCCTTCTATCGGCGTCATCCTCGTGGCGCAGTTTGCGGCCATGGCCGTCTGGTTCGCATCGGCCGCCGCGGCGTCGGCGCTGGCCAGAAGTGCGCCGCTGTCGGGTTTCGAGGCAGCGCTGCTGACAAGTGCCGTACAGGGAGGCTTTGTCGTCGGCACGCTGGCAAGCGCGCTTCTCGGACTTCCCGACCGCTTCGACCCGCGGCGGCTCTTCATGATCTCTGCGATAACCGCCGGTATCGCCTCGGGGGCGCTGGCTGCGTTGCCGCCCACCGGCGCGACGATCCTTGGATTGCGGTTCCTGACCGGGGTCGCGCTCGCAGGCGTCTATCCGATCGGCATGCGGCTCGCTGCAACCTGGGCATCGGGCGACCTCGGCCTGCTCGTCGGTCTGCTGGTCGGCGCGCTGACCCTGGGGTCTGCAAGCCCGCATCTCCTTGCCGCCTTCACGCAGTTCGATTGGCGCCTGATCTATATCGCGGCGTCGGGGTTCGCGATCTTCGGGGGTGTCGCAATCCTTCTCGCTGGCGTTGGCCCCAACGCCCCGAGAGCGGCGCGCATCCGGCCGGGGAGCGTGGCGCAGGCGTGGCGGAACCGTCCGCTCCGTCTCACCAACCTCGGTTACCTCGGACATATGTGGGAACTTTACGCGATGTGGACGTGGCTCGCGATCTTCCTCGCCGAGAGCTTTCGGATATCGGGCGTGGCAGACGGTCACAGCCTCGCCGAACTCGTCACCTTTGCAGCGATCGCGGCCGGGGCGCTCGGCGCCTGGATCGGCGGCGTCTTCGCCGACCGTTGGGGCAGGACGACGGTCGCCATCGCTTCGATGGCGGCAAGCGGCGCGTGCGCGCTCGCAATCGGCTGGTTGCTCGGCGCAGAGCCATGGATGGTCAGTGTCATCGCCGTCATCTGGGGCATTACGATTATCGCGGACTCGGCGCAATTTTCAGCGAGCATCGCGGAGCTCAGCGAACCGGATTCGGTCGGCACGATGTTGACGCTGCAAACCTGCGCCGGATTTCTACTCACCTTGGTCAGCATTCAGTTGGTGGCGCCAATAACCCATGCGCTTGGCTGGCCCGCCGCCTTCTCCATGCTGGCCATCGGGCCGGCGCTGGGATGCGTGGCCATGGCTCGGCTGCGCGCCAGCCCGGACGCGATCCGGCTCGCGGGAGGACGCCGGTGAGCCTCACACGAATTGATCTAAGTCAGGGCGCGGCTGCCCGGCCCCAATGGAGCGAGATGCGGTAATATGTCGTCCGAAAAAACCAAGCTGCCCGCGCACGTCGATGTTCTCGTCTTGGGGGCAGGCATTTCCGGTATCGGCGCTGCTTATGAATTGCGCCGTCAATGCCCGGACCTCTCCTTCGCCGTTCTCGAAGCGTTCGAGAGCTTTGGCGGCACCTGGCTCGCGCACCGCTATCCCGGCGTGCGCTCCGACAGCGACCTTTTTACCTATGGGTTCAGCTTCAAGCCGTGGACCGGCCGTCCCATCGCTTCGCGAGATGAGATCCTCCAGTATCTGGGCGAGGCGATCGACGAAAATGGGCTGGGGCCGCATTTTCACTATGGTCACCACATCCTGTCGGCGGACTGGCGGAGCGATGAAGGCAACTGGCGCGTTGAAGGCGTGTCTGGCCCCGAACAAACGCCGTTCGAGATCCGTTGCGGTTTCCTCTGGACGTGCCAGGGCTATTATCGTCACGGGCAGGGCTACACGCCCGACTGGCCGGGGATGGACCAGTTCGAAGGGCGCATCGTCCACCCACAGACCTGGCCCGAGGACATCGATCTGACCGGCAAAAAAGTCGTCGTGATCGGGTCGGGCGCCACTGCGGCCACGCTTATCCCCTCGCTCGCGCCGGTCTGCGAACATGTTACGATGCTGCAGCGCTCGCCTACCTATTTCTCGCCGGCACCCAATCGCGATCCCCTTGCTGATACGCTCCGCGACTTGGGAGTCGAGCCCGCGATCGTGCATGACATCATACGCCGGAAGGTCGTTCGCGACCAGCAGATCATGCTGACGCGCGCCTTGGAGGATCCCGAGGCCGTCAAGGCGGCCATGCTCGAAATGGTCGAGGCCTATCTCCCGCCCGAGCAGGTGAAGGCGCACTTCACCCCCACGTACCGGCCATGGCAGCAGCGGGTCGCCCTTGTGCCGAATGGCGACCTGTTCAAGGCCGTGCGCTCGGGCAAGGCAAGCATGGTAACCGATCGCATCGAGACATTTACGCCGACGGGGCTGCGCCTCGTCTCAGGGAGCGAACTTGCGGCCGATGTGATCGTGACGGCGACGGGGTTCGAAATGGCGGCGCTCGGCGGCATGCTCCTCAAGATTGACGGCGAACCTCGAAACTTCGCCGACAGCGTGAGCTACCGGGGAATCTTGCATACCGGGATCCCGAACATGGCGCGGACGCTGGGCTATTTTCGGGTTTCGAGCTGGACCCTCCGGGTCCATTTGGTCAGCGACTTCGTCTGCCGCCTCCTCAATCACATGCGGGCGATCGGCGCTTCGAGCGTCGAGGTGGAGGTTGCGCCGGAGGATGTCGGCAGGGAGTTCAAGCCGGGCATGGACAGCGAGGTGTTCAATGCCGGTTACATCCTGCGCGGGCTCCATCTCATGCCGAAGCGCGGGCCCCGGTCCGAATGGCAAGGCAGGGACTATTGGGCGGAGCAGACCGATCTCCCCGCAGTGTCGCTCGAAGGCGATGTCTTTGGTTATCGTGACGCCGCAGGCCGACCGATCGGCAATGGTTGCCGAACCGACGCGCACTGAAGCCCCGGGCCGAGGAGACAGGCCAGCGCCCGTCTTGGGACGGGCGAGATGTCCTGGAACTTCGCGGCCGGACGCGTGCGACCGACACTTCCGTCGCCTTCAGCCCGACCGCGAGAAAATTCAGGGGAGCGGGATGGCAGCGCGATCGCCGTCACCCCGCGCGCCTGTTCAGCCGGCCGGTTTGGGCTCGTACCCAAGGATTGCCTTGGTCTCGAGAAACTCGTGGAAGCCATATTCGCCCCACTCGCGCCCATTGCCGCTCATCTTATAGCCGCCGAACGGTGCGTTCATATCGCCGCCGCCGCCATTGATCGACACCTGCCCGGCGCGCAGCTTCGAGGCAACTTGGCGCGCCTTCTCAAGGTCGGCGCCCTGCACGAACGCGGCAAGGCCATATTCGCTGTCATTCCCGATCTCGATCGCTTGCTCGACGCTGTCATAGGCGAGGATCGCGAGCACCGGGCCAAAGATTTCCTCTTTGGCAATGGTCATGTCGTTGGTGACATCGGCAAAAACGGTCGGCTGCACATAATAGCCCTTGTCGAGCCCCTCGGGTCTTCCGAGCCCGCCGCTGACCAGCGTTGCGCCTTCGTCGATTCCGGCCTGGATCAGCCCCTGGATCTTGTCGAACTGGGTCTTGTTCACGACCGGGCCAAGCTTCGCCTTGCCCTGCGGATCGCCGACGGTGATCTCGGCCACCGCATTGCGAGCGGCAGCAACCGCCTCATCCATTCGGGCGCGCGGCACGAGCATGCGCGTCGGCGCATTACACGACTGGCCCGAATTGGTCATGATCGTCGCAACTCCGCGAGCGACGCCCTCGGCGAGCGCTTCGTCGTCGAGGACGATGTTGGGACTCTTGCCGCCGAGTTCCTGGGCGACGCGCTTGACCGTCGGGGCCGCCGCTCTGGCGACCTCAATGCCCGCGCGGGTCGAACCGGTGAAGGAGACCAGATCGATATCCGGATGGGCGGCGATCGCTGCGCCGACTTCAGGGCCGTCGCCATAGACCATGTTGAAGACCCCGGCCGGCACGCCGGCGGCGTGCATGATTTCGGCAAATATCTGGGCGCTGAACGGGGCCACTTCCGACGGTTTCAGCACCATCGTGCAGCCGGTCGCGATAGCCGGAGCCACCTTGCAGACGATCTGGTTCATCGGCCAGTTCCAGGGGGTAATGAACCCGCACACACCGATCGCTTCCTTGACAATACGCGTCGGACCACGGTCGTCCTCGAACCGGAACGTCTTGAGAGCTTCGATAGCTGCGCCGAGATGGCCCAGACCGATCGGCGCCTGCGCCCGCTGCGCGAGGAAGGTCGGTGCCCCCATTTCCTCGGTGATGGCGGCCGCGAGGTCGTCAAAGCGCGCCTTATACTCTTCGACAATGCGACCGAGTACAGCCAGCCGGTCTTCGCGACTCGTCTGACTCCAGGAGGCAAAGGCATTGCGCGCGGCCTTGACCGCCCGGTCCACGTCGGTGGCCGAGCCAAGAGCGATGCGGCCGACGGTTTCTTCGGTTGCCGGATTTTCGACGTTGAGCGTCCATTGCTCGGCAGGATCGACCCACTGCCCATCGATATAGAATTTGAGGTGCTCGCGCATCTTGGTCCTCTCACTTTCCTGTTGATTGCACCGGAAAGCTGATCGCGATCGGATCCGCCCCAGTGCGCTTTTTCCATCGGCACGCCTTGGATTAAGGGCGTCCAGACTCGCTAAAAAAGCTACACTGGACCCAAAATTTCGTCAACTGACTAAAGTCATTCAGATGTTCAAATTTGTGCTTCCGGCGCTCGATGCGGACATCGGCAGCTGCGGGGCATCGCGCGACCTATACCCCGGCTTTCCGTTCGAAGGACTGCCCCGAATCGAGCGTGCGCCACAGGTCGGGACCGCCCAGAATTTCGCTGGGCGTGAGCAGGCAATTATCGAGGTCGCGTTTGAGCCGATCAAAATCGATATGTCTGCCGATGAAGACAATTTCCTGCCGGCTGTCGCCTGCGGGCTCGATCCAGGTCTCCATGATCGCGTTGCGCCGATATGCGTCCCCCGGCCATTCCACTTGGGGCACGAACCGCCACCATCGCCCGGCGAAATCCCACCGAAAAGATCCTCCGGTCTGGCTGATCCGGCCGACTTCGCGGAACTGACTGGCAAGCCAGAAGCTGCCCTTGCAGCGAAGCAGCTCGCCATTGTCCCAGGTGGCGTTGAGGAAGGCGGCGAGGCGGTCGGGGTGAAAGGGAATCCGCTCCCTATACACCCAACTACCGATGCCATATTCCTCCGCTTCCGACCGGTCGTCCGCAGCGCCGTTCATTGGCATCATCCAGTCGGCGGACTGGGCGAGTTTCGCAAGGTCGAAGCGACCCGTGTTGAGAATCGATGCCGGCTCGATATCGCCGTTGGCCATTGGCAGGATGTCGGCGGCAGGATTGAGCGCTTGCAATATCGTCCTGACGCGCTCGAACCCCGCCCTGCCAATCACATCCAGGCGGCTGACGAGGATGACGTTGGCGAATTCAATCTGGTCGACAAGCAGTTCGGCGATCGGCCGCGGCCCGTCGATCGTCGGCGCCGGCGACCCCGCTGCCGGGCCCGAACGCAGCATCGTCTCCAGGTTGCTGCCGTCGACAACCGTGACCATCGTGTCGAGCTTCGCCAACTCGCTGAGGCAGAAGCCATTGCTGTCGAGAAAGGCAAAGGTCTCCGCGACGGGTAGCGGTTCCGAAATGCCGGTGGATTCAATCAGCAGATAATCGAAGCGCCCCTGCCGCGCGAGATCGCTGACCCGCTCGAGCAGGTCCGCGCGCAACGTGCAACAGATGCAGCCGTTGCTCATCTCCACCAGTTCGTCGCGGCCCCGCTCGAGGGCGGCCTCGCGTTCGACATCGTCATGGTCGATATTGATCTCGCTCATGTCGTTGACGATGACCGCTACGCGCATGCCGCCGCGGTTTTGCAGCACATGGTTGAGCAAAGTGGTTTTTCCGGCCCCCAGAAAGCCGGACAATATGGTGACGGGAAGGCGCACCGCGCTCTGCGCCTCCATCGAATCAGGCCTGTGTGCCATCCGTTTGTGCGGCGAGGGAATCCTGAGCCGCCTCGACCCGCGTGAGATAGCCCTCGAAGAGGTCGACGACCACCGATCCTTCGCGCGCGCCTTCCCCCCACAGCGCCTTGGCGCTGAATTCGACATGATAGGTCGGCTGGTGGGCGGCGTCCTGTTGGCCATGTCCGATTGCATCGGGAAAGGGCCATGACACGGTTGTGCGATGAAGGACCGTACCACGCTTGCCGCGGCAATAGCCGGGAACGCGGATATGGCCTTCGATGTGCTCGTCGCGCACCTGCACCTCGTCGCCGATGTCGAACGGAGCGGTATTCGCCCGGGCAGGCGCGGGCCTTCCCGGGTTGTTCGAGGGCGCAGCAAGCTCGAAGTGCGATCCAAGCGCTTCGTCCAGCTCTTCTTGCGTAATCAGACCCTTTTCGACGAGGAGCGTGGCGGTACCGACGATGATCCGGTCGAAATAGGGGGCGGAGAAATACTGCCGCGCGCTCATGCGCTCGATCGCATGGCGCAATTCGTCGGTCGCATAAGCGGCGAGAAGTCCGCCCCCGACGACGGTCAGACTGTAGCCAAGATGTTCCCAGTCTTCATGAAACACCGGCTTGTAGCTCTTGCTGTTGATCCGGTGCGGCACCTTGCCAAACCCCTGAACCCCGCCGAGGTCGTGGATCCCGTCCATCGTCAAACTCCCTCTGTACCGCGCGGCAGATCGACGGCGCGCGGCCGCGCGACACCGATCAGCACATCCTTGGTGATGAGCGCGGCGAGTTCTTCCTCCGACCAATCATCGGTGCCCGCAGGCCGCACGGGAAGAACCATGTAGCGACTTTCTGCCGTCGTATCCCAGACCTTGACGACGACATCGTCGGGCAGGTCTTCCCCCAGTTCGCGCAGGACATCGGCGCCTTCGCGAACGAGACGAGCCCGAAATTCGAAACTCTTGTACCATTCCGGTGGCAGGCCAAGGACCGGCCACGCGGTGCACGAGCACAGGCTGCAGACGATCACGTTCTGCAGCGTTGGCGTGTTCTCGAGGGCTACGATATACTCGCCCTGCATCCCGGTGTATCCGAATTGCTGGCAGGCGGCGGTCCCGTCGCGCAACAGGAGTTCGCGAAACTCGGGATCGGTCCAAGCGCGCGCCACGACCCTGGCGCCGTTCGCTGGATCCCATTCCACCTCCATCGTGTGCGTGAAGGTATCGATGAACGCTTCGGGCACATATCCTCGCTCGGTCATGACCTTGAGCAGCGCATTGGCTCGACCACTGGGCGTATTGGCCAGCAGGTCGTGTGAAGTCTCTTTCATCGTTCGGCCTCGCTATGTTGATCGGCGATCCTGCGCCAAGATTATGCGTCGCTTACTTGGCCAAGCTTGAACAGGTTTCATACTCCAGGCGATACGCGTCTTCTGCAAGAGCGTCTTGCCTGGAAATGGCGTTTACTTGCTTCAGAATGTCACGCGCGCGCGGACGGCGCAGCGCCCGCAGACATCGGGTCTGCGACACTCAGGCAAGCGGCCCGCCATTTGCAGACAAGCCGACAAGTCTTCCGGTCGCTACAGTCGAGACAAATTGGGAGATCCGCCATGACGCATAAAAATGTTGACGTTCCGACCGCTGCGGCGACTGTGCCAGAGGCGCTGTTGATGAAGGCGATGGGCGGCCTCATAAAGTTCCGGCAGATGCGCCCGAATTTCTTTATCGGAAGTGACAATCCGGAGTTTCATGGGCCAACCTACAAATATTGTGATGGCGGCGACCCGAGTATCGCCGTCTCGCGGCATCCTGCGGTCCAGAGCGAGGAAGTCCGGCTGATTACCGGCGTTTGCCAGCCTGGGCAGGGCGCGCCGCTTCACAACCATACAGGCGAAGAGCTGATGTTCGCGGCGAGTGGCTCTTGGGTTGTCTATTTTGATGCCGAGGAGAAGAACAAGGTCTTTCTGGAACCGTGGGATGCCCTGGTGCTGCCGGGCGGCGTCCCGAGGGGCTGGCGAAATGTCGGCGACACATTGGGCTGCTTCCTCAACATCAGCGCCGTTACCGACAAGATGTCGCTCGTTCGCGCCGGTTGACCGGCGCAGCCTTCGAGGCGCCGCTCCTCGCAGTGCCCGCCCCCGCGGGAGGGGGCTTCAATCGAAACGCAAAGGTCAAGGTGCCGAACATGAACGCAGCGAATGACGAAATAGTCTTTCTCGATCTTCTCGAAGTCGGGAGGCGGATCCAGTCCGGCCTGATCCGCTCGGCCGAGGTAACCGAGCTGATGCTCGCGCGGATCGAAAGCCTCGACCCCAAGCTGAAGAGCTATGTGACGGTGACGGGAGACGCTGCGCGCGAACAAGCCCGCAACGCGGATGCCGAGATTGCGGCCGGGCATATTCGCGGCGCCCTCCACGGCGTTCCGGTCGCGGTCAAGGATCTGCTGTGGACTGTCGGCGCGCCGACGAGCCACGGAATGCCGATCCACCGCGACTTCCGCTCGGCGGAGAACGCAACGGTCGTGGACAGGTTGCTCGACAGCGGCGCCGTCCTGCTCGGCAAGTTGCAGCAAACCGAAGGCGCCTATGGCGCGCATCACCCCTCGATCGCGGCCCCGGTAAACCCTTGGGGCGAAAGCCTCTGGTCCGGGGTTTCGTCCAGCGGTTCGGGCGTGGCTCCCGCGGCGGGTCTCTGCTTCGCCTCGATCGGGACCGATACGGGCGGGTCCATCCGGTACCCGGCAGCCGCGAACGGCATCACCGGGATCAAGCCGACCTGGGGCCGGGTCAGCCGTTATGGTGCCTTCGAGCTCGCCGGTTCGATGGACCACATCGGGCCCCTCGCGCGAAGCACCGCGGATGCGGCCGTGGTCCTGCAGGCCATGGCCGGAGCCGATTCCAGGGATCCGACAGCCAGTCTCGCACCGGTGCCCGATTATCTTGCCATGATGACGCGCGGCGTGCGCGGCCTTCGTGTCGGCATCGACAGGCGTTGGACCATCGACGCTGCAGATGACGCAACTGGCGAATGCCTCCTTGGCGCGCTCGATAACCTCCAGAGGCTGGGTGCTCAAATCGAGACGGTTTCATTCCCCGCACCCGAGCAGGGCGTCGAAGATTGGGTGCCTCTGTGCGCTGTCGAAACCGCTTTGGCGCATGCGGATATCTTTCCGTCCCGTCGCGACGAATATGGCCCGAGCCTCGCGGCGCTCATCGAACTTGGTTCAGGCATGCGCGCGCCCGATTATCAACGGCTCATTGCCCGCAGGAGCGAACTTCGCGGGCGGGTCGATGCGTTGTTTGGGGACGTCGACCTCCTGCTTGTCCCGGTCGCCGCGCGTGCAGGCGTCACCGTTGATCAGATGAGCATGTTGGGCGACGATCTCCAGCTCTTTTCCGACATGATGCGATACACGACTCCCTTCGACCTGACGGGCCATCCGACCATCACCCTGCCGGGCGGCAGGACGCCAAACGGGGCGCCCGTCGGGTTCCAACTCGTCGCAGGGCAGTTTCGTGAAGATCTCCTCGTGCGGGCCGGCTGGGCCTATCAACAGGTCACCCGCTGGCACCTTCAGCACCCTGACATCTCCTAAGGAGCGGGATCTCGGAGGCGGATGACCCGGCCTCCGACCCGCGGGGCCACAAGCGGCTTGGTACGCGCCGCCGTTGCGCATTCCGCGTGCGGATTTGCCACCGGCCACGGCGGCCGTTCCGTCCTTCCCGGTCATATGGGTCCGGCGATCTTCTCCATGCGCGTCGCGCAATGCACTTTTGAGACTCTCGGCCAAAAAATTGGCGCCTGCAGACAGGAACCGGGCCGCGATGCCGTGCAGAGATGGCGCGGTACGGCGTACGGCATCCCTTTCGACTCCCCCCGCCCGGAAGCAAGCGTTCGCCTTTCTGCTGATGTTCTCGGGAGTATGAAATAATGCCAAGACAGAATCTGCTTTTAACGACCGCGCTTTTCCTGGCGCTTGCGCCCCAGGTTGTTCACGCCGCGACCAATGAAAAGCAGGACGCGGGGGCTGTCGAAAGCGAGGCCCAGACTTCCGAGAGCGGCGGACTAGGCGATATCGTCGTGACCGCACAAAGGCGCTCCGAGAATCTGCAGAATGTGCCTGTTTCCATTACCGCGCTCGGACGCGACACGATCGAGAATGTCGGCCTCGATTCCGCCGCCGATCTGGCCGCACTCGTGCCGAGCCTGCAGGTCCAGGGCGTGCTGGGCAAGTTCCAGCCCATCTTCGCCATCCGTGGAATCAGCCAGGCCAGCTATACGGCCAATCAAGTGGGCCCCATCGGCGTCTATGCGGACGAAGCCTACATCGGTGAGGCTTTCCTGCACGGGGCAAACCTGTTCGATCTCGAACGCGTTGAAGTCCTCAAGGGCCCGCAAGGCACGATCTACGGCAAGAATACCACCGGTGGTGCCATCAATCTCGTTTCGCGCACGCCGCGGATCGACGACAATATTTCCGGAAATCTCACGGCCGGATATGGCAATTACAAGGCGGTGCGGCTCGATGGCGGAATTGAGGGCACCCTCGTGCCCGGCAAGCTCGCCGTGCGCGTTGCGGCATATTTCGAAGATGACGAGGGTTATCAGCGCATCGTCAATTTGGGGCAACGCGCGGCCGAAACGCATAGCTGGGGCATTCGCGGCACGCTGGTGTTCGAACCGTCGGACAATTTCCAGTCGATCCTGCGCTATACGCATTCCGAAACGGATCAGACGCCTGCGATGAATCGACCGATCGGCGCGATACCTGTCGGGCCTGGCGGTGTCGGGGTGGATCTCAGCGGCTATTCCCGGCCGGCCACACTCGGCAGGCGCGATTTCGAATCGGACAACGACGGGCAATATCTGCGCGTCAGTTTCGACAAGCTGACGCTGACGAACACCCTCGGCCTGGACAGCTTCGACATCGTCTCGGTGTCGTCCTACCACCGCTCGAAGAAGCGCGTGTTCGTCGATATCGATGGCGGAGCGGGCGCTCTCGCAGACCATGATTTCGACAATGACACAAAGGCTTTCTCGCAGGATCTGCGTCTTGTAACTACGGGCAGCGGCGACGTGAAGTTCATTGGCGGCCTCTACTACGGCTATGAGAAAAACGCCCAGCGAAACACCGCCTGGCTTTACCGTTCACGGCTTCTGGGTCTCGAAGGCCTGCTGCCCTTGCTCGGGACGACGGATCCGGCGACGATCGCCTACATCTCCAATTTCTACAGCCAGTACGGCATGATCGAGGCCCGTCAGACGCTCAACCATAAGAGCTATGCGGCCTATACCGAGACTCGCTGGCAGGCGACCCCGCGCTTTGCGGTCATTGCAGGCCTGCGGTACACGCGTGATCGCGACGGTCAGATCTTCTATAATATCTCGCGCTATGCCAGCCGCGGGGGAGCGCCTATCGGCTCTTATATTCCCGGCAACATCACCGCCGGAACGGCGAACCCCATCGACGCCGCGTTCGACGCCGGTCTGACCACCTACCTCGACGGACCCTATACCACGGCCTCGGCGCCGCAGCTTTTCGTCACCAACAAGCGCGTTACCGGGAAGCTCACGCTCGAATATGAAGCGTCCGATGATGTGATGCTCTATGGGACCTACAGCCGCGGCTACCGAAGCGGCAACTTCAACGCGGGGATTCACTATCTCTTCCGCCAGCCGAACGACACGGCCTATGCCCGCCCCGAGACGATCGACGCCTATGAAATCGGGATGAAGAGCGACTTGCTCGATCGGCGACTGCGCTTGAACCTCGCGGCTTTCCAATATGATTACAAGAACCAGCAGTTCGAGGATGTCCAGGGCATCGCGACGGTGTTGCTGAATGCCGGCGCGTCGCGGCTGCGCGGGATCGAGATGGAGGCCACCGTCGCACCCGTCGACAGGCTGACGATCGCCCTCAACGCCACCTATCTCGACGCCAAGTACAAGAAGATTGTCCTCAGCGGCAACGACCTGTCGGGGAACCGGTTGATCTCGGCGCCCAAATATTCGGGTAGCGTCGCCGTCGATTATGCCGTGCCGGTGGGCGGGGCAATGGAATTGCGCTTTCATGCCGACAGCTCGTTCCGCAGTCGCCAATGGTTCTCGGCGTACAACGACAAGGCGGGCTACGACCGGATCGGTCAGAAGGCCTATGCCCTGGTGAACGGGCGTCTTGCCCTGTCGAGCGATGCGGGATGGGAGGTTGCCCTCTGGGGCAAGAATCTGTTCGACAAGAATTTCGTGACCTACGGGATCAACATCCAGTCGGCTTATGGAATGGACTATCTCATCGACGGCGCGCCGCGGACCTATGGTGTCGAACTGTCCTACAAATTCTGACCCAGTTTCGGGCCGGCGGGCTTATCCCCGCCGGCTCATGCGCAACAAATCAGGAGCGATGCTGCCAGGCCATGAATGACGGCGCCGAACAGAAGGGCCACCGCGAGCATTTTACCGCCGAGGAGCTCGGCGGCGGCTGGCGGAGCTGGGACCTCAACGACTCAACGCGTTTCAACAGCGCCATCGAGCCGCTGATGGTGCGCGTAGATCCTCCGACTGAAGACGGTCGCCCGCGTGCACGGGTGCGGATGGTTCCCGAACGCAAACACAGCAATCTCGGCGACAATGTGCATGGCGCAGCTATCGTGAGCCTCGTCGATATCGCCCTCTTCACCGCATGCCACCAGTTCGGATCGCTCAGCGCGGCGCGTTCGGTTACGCTTGATCTCTCGCTACAGTTCGTCGGTGCCGGCCGCCTTGGCGAACCACTCGATGCCGTTGTTGAAATGATACGCCAGACCAAGCGCCTGATTTTTCTCCGCGGGCTCGTCGTCCAGGGCGAAGACGACAGACATATTGTCGCCAGCTTCTCCGGCACCATCCGCAAGGGAACGGAAGCGCCTCTACTCCGATCTTGAAGGAGATGTGCAATGATACAAATTCGGCCAGTCTTGCGTGCATTCGCCCTGCCCGCAGCGATCTTCGGGGCGGGCCTCGCAGCCCATGCCCAAATCGCCCTGCCATTGTCGGCGAACAGCCATGCTTATGAAGCCTCGCCGGATGTTTACCAGCTGATCGGGGAGGACGATCATTTTCGGGTCATCCTGGCACGATGGAAACCGGGGCAGAGCGACGCGTGGCACACGCACCATGGCGACCTGGTCAACTACGCGCTCACGGACTGCAAGCTCGAAGGGCAGATTCCAAGCGGACAAAGCGGTGCGTTCGAGCGCAAGCAGGGCGAGGCTGGATTCAATCCGAAAGGCAGTATTCACAAGGTCAGAAATGCCGGAGACGGCGATTGCGTGCTGCTCATTGTCGAGCGCAAATAGCTATGGGGCGGGAAGCGACAATGGGTTCGCGAACCGATCATTGGCAGTCGCGCCCCACGCCCGCCCTCTCACGATGGGCCCGAAATCGGCCGGGCTCGATGCTGTTGCTGCCCGGCATACGCCGACCCGTTTCAACAGGCGGGCGCTTTGCCGACTATCTTCAACAGCCCCTCTCGTTAACGCGACGCAATCGACCAGAAAATCAGCGACCAACTCACCAGGATGGCCGTGCTCGAAAGGCCGCCCAGCGTGGCGGCGCTGCGCTGAACCGGACCCCCGGCAAACACGAAGGCGTTTATGCCAAATGCCCGAAAGACATAGGGCAGAGGGTTGAGCCAGGCACCGAATGCCATCAGCCACAGGACATAGGGCGCTGGCGTGATGGCGAACAACAGGATCAGCAGCCCCGCCAGTCCCTGCATCAGACCGAGCATCATCCAGTCGATGTGCGCCGCGCCGATCTGCTTGAAATTGACGCCGCCCGCCTCGCCTGCATCGCGGTTCGGACGGCGGGGGAACAACATGATCACCCCGATCCAGGCGGAGAAAAAGATCGAAATGGACCCGCTCAGGGCGAGAAATTTTGCGCTTTCAAGACTTGTCATTCTTGGTCCTCCTGTTGATCGGGACCTAGGGCCTTTGGTGTCGGTATCCTTGAATAAACGTGCATTTGGTGACGGCGCGTTTGCGATGTTGCGGTGGAAGAACATGCTTGAAGAGGTTGGCGCGACGGCCCGCGTGCGCGTGCGGGCAACACGAACGCAGGTGCATTCCAATCTCGCGGCCTGCGTTCTCTTTGGCCGCGAGCGCTCGCTGTCGATCGAGACGTCGAACGGCGCTGTTTGGGGCGATGCCATTCTTGTCGATCCCAACTGGGCGCATGTTGTCGATTTCCATGGCGGCATCGCCGAGGTCATCTATCTCGCGCCTCATCAGGGTCGCCGGCACGGCGCCCGCGCCCTTCCCAAGCCGGCCGTGCGGATATTGGAAGATCAGATCGATCGCTGGTCCGTGAATAGTGCGGCCGATCTTGTCGACTGTCTTGGATTTGCCGAGCCGCTAAGCGACCCTGCCATTTCGGCGATCCGGCACCGGATCGACTTCGATCCCATGATGCGCCTGGGCGAGATCGAGGCAAGCAGGATTGCGCGACTGGAACGGACGACCATGTTGCGGCGGTTTAAGCAGCAAACCGGAATGACGTTTCGCGCATACAAAAACTGGGCAGCGCTGAAGCATGCCGCGCGTCTGATCGGCGAAGGGGAAGCCCTGGGCGTCGCAGGTCTTGACGCAGGCTTCGCTGACGCGGCCCATTTCTCGCGTCAGTATCGCGCCACATTCGGCTTGTCGCCCACCGAAGGGCGGAACTGCGTGGTGTAAATATCGCGTGTCGCCGCGGCGCAACGATGACCCCTTTGGGCGTCTCCGGCAGCCCATATGATCGCGGAGAAGGTCCGGGAAGAGCGGGCTATAGGGTTCGACCGAGCGAATGTTTCCCGCTCATGGTCGGACCGGTTGCGCCGGGCGGGTTAACGCTACACCAACGCCGACACGTCCGCGGCCACGCGCTCGCCCGACCGGATAGCGCCGTCGATGTAGCCGACCCAGGCGTCGGCGGTCTCAGTCCCGGCCCAATGGATGCGCCCTACCGGCTCGATCAGCGCGGACCCGAAGCCCGTCAGCACCCCAGGCCCGGGCACGGCCACATAACCGCCGCGATGATGCTCGGAGAGGGTCCAGACCTCTTCGACATAATCGACAGGCGAGCGGGCAACATCCCCAAAGTAGAGCGCGATATCGTCAAGCACGCGCGCGCGGCGCTCCTCGGCCGACCTGTCAGCCCAGCGCTGCGCCGGCCCGCCGTCGAAGAATCCCACCAGCGCGCCGCCCTTTGTGAGCGTGGTGCCGCGATCGAACCACGGACCGAACTCCGTCCGGTCGGAGACGACAAGCCCAGAATATCCCTGTTCGCGCCAGAAGGCGGTCTTGTACGCGACGGCGACCTTGATCACACAGCCCATGGGCATCCGCTGCGAGAGGCCGTCGCGGCGCGCCGGAAGGGGCGGCGAATAATCGATGCGCGCCGCCATCGCGGGCGGCGCAGTAACGATGATGCGCTTCGCTCGCCATGTCCCGTTCGGCGCCGTGACGGTGACGCCGTCCTTGTCCTGCTCGATGCGGGACACCGGGGAACCGAGGACGACGGCGTCGCCCAGCTCGTCGGCCATCTTCGCCGCGATCTGCCAGACGCTTCCAGTGAAAAGCTTGTCCTGTGCGCCGCCCCTTGTCCCAATGAGCGCCTCAAGACTGCCCGCGGATGCAATATAGGCAAGATAGAAGAGGAAGGAAATTTCGTTCGCTTCGCACGAAAAAACGGCGCGCGTGACCCCGCGCAACATTTCACGGGTGGGTTCGCCAGACGTGTTGGCTCGGATCCAGCTTTCCACCGTCTGCGCATCCCATTCGGCTGCCGAAGGCGCCAGCCAGGGCCGCGGCATCTCGATTTCCCCGGCGAGGCTATCAAGTTTCGCGACAATACCGCCGAATTCTTCAAGATCGGACGGGGCGAGGCCCGGCGTTTCCCCCTTGTATCGCGCCTTGCGACCGCAGATATCGATCACATTGTCGCCGAAATCATATTGCTGCTCGGTCGTGACCCCATAATGCGCTGCCAGCGCGAGGAGATGCGTCTGGGTGGGGCCCACCCATTGGCCACCGATGTCGATCCTTTCGCCGGCCAGCGTCGCTGGTTTCGTGCGGCCCCCGACGCGGTTGTCCGCTTCGAGCACAACGACCGAGCGTCCGGCTTTGCGCAGCGCCCGCGCGGCGGTGAGGCCTGCGAACCCCGCGCCCACCACGACCACATCGACCATGGTCTGTTTTGTAGCAGATGCCGACGCCGCGGTCGGCCCGAGACCAGCCACGGTTGCGGCTCCGGCGGTGACTGCGATGGCTTGACGACGTGAGATCTTCTTTTTCTCCCGGTCCATTGTCACTCTCATGCTTTGGCGCCAAAGCCTCTAGACTCCGGTGCGCCGAGGTTTATGTCCGTACGCGTACCGATGCATACGCCTGGGAATGACAAAGCGTCAAGGAAACGGTTTTGGCAGAGTCGAAAAATGCAGAAGCGCGCGTGGATGTACGCGACCGCACCCGGCAGCGGATCGTCGCAGTCGCGCGCGAGCTGTACGAGGAAAAAGGCGTGCAAGGACTGAGCATGCGCCTCATCGCGAAGCGTGTCGGCTTGCCCACTATGACGCTATATGGCTATTTTCCGAACAAGATCGCCATCGTTCGGGCCCTCTGGTCGATGGCCTTTGATCCTTTGTTCGCGGCTATGCGGAAGGCGGAGCGCGCCCCGGCGGAGCCGGTCCAGCGCTTGAGTCTCGTGGCCAACAGCATCGTAGACTATTGGCTGGAGCATCCGGATCTCTATCGCCTCGTGTTTCTCGTCGAAGATCGCCGCGAGCGCGGGGATCCCAATTGGTTCATCTCCGAGACCGATGTCGTGGCATCCTACATGCGCCTGGCGCCCTTGATTGCCGCGGCGCGCGGAACGCCGGATATCGACTGCACCGCCGCGGCCGAGGCGTTGAACTGCGCTCTCACCGGCATCGCGCACATGAGGATTACCGTCAGCGAATATCCTTGGGCGCCGTCCGCCAGCTATGTCGACCTGATCTTGGCAGGTGTCATCCATGGCCCACTTCCTGCGCGGGACTTAGCGTCACCTGGCCAACGCTCCGCGGCGCGTTGAAGGGGGAGGCGTCGCCGACAGATCGGGCGGCGCCAAGGGTGCTATGCCGCCAGCGGCAATGCGCAATAATCCGGCCTTATCGAAGCCTTGCCCGCCGGATCTCCGTCAGGCTGCGGCCGACCGCGCAAGGTCCCGCAATATCCTGTCGCAATCTTCGGTCAATTCTCTGACGATAGCGGCCGCAGGGAGGATCGTCTCGATGCGTCCGACGCCTTGACCCGACCAGAGCGACAGCCCTTCGATGTCGCCTTCGGCATCGGGTCCAGGGGTGGTGGAGCTATATCTGAGCATCCGACCGAAGGAACCCGTCGCCAGCGTTTCATTTTCGCCCGGCCGCGTCCCCGTTACCGGACGTCCCGCTGCCTCCCACATTTCATAGGTCGAGTTGCGCAATATGCGGTGCGGGGCATCAGGCCACCCGATGTCGAACAGGCTCGTGTGCACGGTCGCCGTTTCATCCGCCGCCAGCAACAGTTCCTGGTAGCGCGGATGCACTGAGGCTTCCTCGCTAGCGAGAAAGCGCGTCCCGACCCAGGCGCCCGAGGCCCCCATTGCCAATATTGCCGCAACGCCAGCGCCATCGACGATGCCGCCTGCTGCCAGCACAGGGCGTGAACCCACGGCTTCGACCACCGATCGCACCAGGGGAAGCGTTGCGATCTCGCCGCGCACATGCCCGCCGGCCTCCCAACCTTGCGCCACCAGAATATCGACCCCGGCGCGAGCTGCCAGACGCGCTTCGGCGGCAGAGCTGACCGTTGAAGCAACGAGCGCGCCCGCCTCATGCACGCGCTCGACGAACGGCGCCGGATCGCCCCAGAAGAAGGAAATCAGCGGCACCCCCTCTTCAAGACACACGGCTAGTCGCTCATCCTGGGGGAATGCGAGAATGAGATTCACGCCAAAGGGGCGCGATGTAAGCATCTTTGTGCGACGGATTTCCTCGCGTACGCCGTCGGGAGAGTGCCATGACAGGGCGAGCATCCCAAATCCTCCCGCGTTGCTGACCGCGGCTGCCAGCGCCGGGCAACTCGCACCGCCCATCGGCGCTTGAATGATCGGCACCTCAATACCGAGCTGATCGCAGATCGTGGTACGCATCATGTCCCCCTGATTGACGGTTCATGCCGTATGTGCCCCCAGATTCTTCGCGTAAAGTCGGCTTCGACGATTTTTGGTCAGTCCACACGGTTTTTATGTTATCGGGCCTCACCCAAGCGCTGCTCGGCTCGGCGTCCCCACGTTCGAACCCGACCTTGCTTGGCTACGCATCGGCATATCGTCTGGAATTTTTCCAGGGGTCGTGACCCGCGTTACTGCGTGGTGATGCCGGTTTCATTTCTCAGTCGCCGCAGGGGCTCCAGCGTCCGAGCGGTCACTGCACGGCAAAGCAAATCGGCAGCGACCCGCTCGCTCCGCCGGCATGAAGAGGGACCGAATTTGACTGATCGAACACTGCACCCCGAAACCCTCGCGCTGCATGCGGGCTGGCGCGCCGACCCGGCTACCGGCGTCGTCGCACCGCCGATCTACCAGAGCACCTCCTACCAGTTTCAGGACGCGGACCATGCCGCGCGGCTGTTCGCGCTGGAAGAGCTCGGAAATATCTACACCCGGATCGGCAACCCCACGACCGACATTCTTGAGAAGCGCATCGCCGCGCTCGAGGGCGGGGCGGCGGCCGTCGCGGTGGCATCGGGCCAGGCGGCTTCCGCTTATGCGGTCCAGAATCTCGCGTGCGCCGGCGATAATATCGTCAGCGGCACCGACCTTTACGGCGGTACCTATAATCTCTTCGCGAACACCTTGAAGAACCAGGGCCTTGAGGTCCGGTTCGTCGACCCCGCCGACCCGGAGGCCTTTGCAAGAGCCAGCGACGATCGAACCCGCGCCTGGTATGCCGAGACTTTGCCGAACCCGAAACTGGTCGTCTGCCCGATCGCCGAAATCGCGGCGCTCGGTCGGCCGCTCGGCATCCCGCTCATTGTCGATAATACGGCCGCGCCTTTGCTGGCGCGCCCGTTCGACCATGGCGCCGCGATCATCGTCTATTCGACGACCAAATATATCGGGGGCCACGGCACATCGATCGGCGGCATGATCGTCGATGGCGGGAATTTCGACTGGAGCGCGTTGCCGGAACGGCAACCGATGCTCAATACGCCGGATCCCAGCTATCATGGCGTCGTCTGGACTGAGGCGGCAAGACCGTTGGGGCCGATTGCCTACGCGCTTCGCGCGCGAACCGTGCTTCTGCGCGACCTCGGTGCGGCCCTGTCTCCCTTCAACGCCTTTCAACTGCTTCAGGGGCTCGAGACACTGCCGCTGCGCATGCCGCGTCACTGCGAGAATGCCGTCAAGGTGGCGGCTTATCTCCAGACGCGGTCCGATGTCGTCCGCATCATCCACCCCTCGGTCCAGACGGGCGTCGAGGCCGAGCGCGCCCGCTTCTATCTGACTGGCGGTCTGGGCGGTCTGCTAGGGTTCGAGCTGGCCGGCGGACGCGAGGCCGGGCGACGCTTCATCGATGCGCTCGCGCTCTTTTATCATGTCGCCAATATCGGCGACGCCCGGAGCCTCGCGATTCATCCGGCATCGACCACCCATTCGCAGCTGTCCGAAAGCGAACAGGCTGCCACCGGCGTATCGCCGGGCTATGTCCGCTTGTCGATTGGCCTCGAACATATCGACGATATTCTCGCCGATCTCGCCCAGGCGCTTGACAAGGCGTCTGGCTGAACCGCCGCCGGTATTGCACGGGATTCGCCCGGCGGCCGCCGTATCCGGGATGCGCTGAGGTCAATGACCGGCGAGGGACAGCGCGTCCGCTCGCCGGTCATCGGTTCTGCTATCGAGCGAGATAGTCGTTCGTGGGAATGACCGAGCCATAAGCATAGGCGAGCGCCGACATATTGGCGGCATGGACATGCGCTGCCGGCACCGTAACGCCATCGAAATCGACCTCGCGGGTCGCGCAGGCATCGTGCAGAACCGTCACGCCATAGCCGAAATCGGCGGCGGCGCGTGCGGTTGCGGCGACGCACATGTGGCTCATCGCGCCGACGATCACGACATCCTTGACGCCCTTCTCGTCGAGGATCTGCTTCAGTCCGGTGTCCCGGAATGCGTTCGGATAATATTTCTGCACAAGCGGCTCGCCCTCGGCCGGGCGCACAGCGGCGTTGATTTCGGCGCCTTCGCTGCCCGGCTGGAAGATGGGCATGCTTGGATCGCCGGACAGATGCTGGACGTGCACGATGAAGCCGCCATCGGCGCGCGTCTTGTCGAGCACGCGCGCAGCGTTGGCGGCGGCCGCATCGACACCCTCGAGCGGCACATTGCCCGTGGGCCAATATTCATTCTGCAGGTCGATGACGATAATTGCGGGATCGCTCATGGGTTTTACCTTGGTTCGAGTTTCGAGACCCTTCCAAACTGGCGGTCGCGCGCGCATATTTGAACGGCCACAAGCGACAAAATCGGGGCCGGTAACGACATGCACGCGAATGAAGTGATTGAAATCGGCATCGTCGATTATGCGGGCGCCCAGATGGCGGCGATACTCGGACTGAGCGACCTCTTCATGGTTGCGGACGGTCTGGCGCGAACCAGGGGTGCCGACGGACCACGGCTTCGAATCAGCCACTGGAAGCTCGACGAGCGGGCCCTTGTCCCATCCCGGGTGTATGACAGTCTCGAGCGGGGGGATGGCATGCCGCGCGTTCTGATTTTGCCGCCGGCATTGGGCGCGCCGATCGAGCCCGCCGCGGCCGTGCGCTACGCGAGCTGGCTCAAGGAACGGCACGCGGCCGGTGTGATCCTCGCGTCGATATGCGCGGGCGCGCTCGTTCTTGGAGAGGCGGGCGCATTTGCAGGGCGGACCGTCACCACCCACTGGGGCTATGGCGCCCTGTTGCATTCGCGCTTTCCTGAGATCGCGCGCGTGGAAACCGACCGCCTGATCATCGATGATGGCGACATCATCACGGTGGGCGGGGTGATGGCATGGACGGATCTCGGACTGACCCTTGTCAGTCGCTTCCTTGGTCCTACGATCATGATCGATACCGCGCGCCAACTTCTCGTTGACTCGCCGGGGCGCGAGCAGCGCTACTACAGCCCCTTTGCGCCGCGCATGGACCATGGCGACGAGGCCGTTCTGCGGGTTCAGCATTGGCTTCAGAAGACCGGAGCGAGCGATATGAGCCTGTCCGCGCTGGCAAGCCAGGCGGGTCTGGAGGTGCGGACATTCCTGCGCCGCTTCCAGAAGGCCACCGGCTTGACGTCGACCGCTTATTGCCAACGAATAAGGATCGGGAAAGCGCAGGAGATGCTCCAGTTCAGCACCCGGCCGCTGGAACGTATCGCATGGGATGTGGGATATGCCGACGCCAGTGCTCTGCGACGGGCCTTCGTGCGGATTGTTGGCTTGACGCCGAACGAGTATCGGCAACGCTTTCGGGCCTAATCGGCCTCGAAGAAGACCGCCGCTTCGCATCAACCCCTTCGGATCAGGGGCGGTCGTCTCGCTTGTCCCGTCGGGCGCCATATCGAGGCTGGCGTTTTTCGAGGAACGCCGCGATGCCCTCCGCCGCGTCATCTTCCATCATATTTTGGGCCATGACCTCGGCGGCAAGACGATAGGCATCGCCGCGCGCGATCTCCTGCTGCGCATAGAAGAGGGCTTTTCCGTGCCGGAGCGCCGCGGCGCTTTTCGCCTCGATCTCGCGGACCAGCGCGGCGATTCGGTCGTCGAGTTGCTGCTCGGGAACGGCATCGTTGACAAGCCCCCAGTCGGCGGCGGTTTCTGCGTCGATGAAGCGCCCTGTCGCGAGCATTTCGAACGCGCGCTTCGGTGCGATGGTTCGCGACAAGGCGACGGCGGGGGTCGAGCAGAACAATCCGACGTTGATTCCCGAGACGGCGAACCGGGCCGCGCATGACGCGACCGCGAGGTCGCAGCTTGCAACGAGCTGGCAACCCGCAGCCGTCGCGATCCCGTGGACGCGGGCGATCACCGGAACGGGGAGCGCGGTTATCGCTTCCATCACGACCGTGCACTGCGCGAAGAGCCGCCGATAATAGTCGAGCGATGGAGAAGCCTGCATCTGCCGCAGGTCATGTCCCGCGCAAAAGGCCTTTCCAGCGCCGGAGATAACTACGCAGCGAGCCGTGTCGTCGTGCCGGATAGCCATCAGTTCCTGTTCAAGCGCGCTCAGCATGTCCTCGCTGAGCGCGTTGAACTGCAGCGGCCGATTGAGGCAAAGGTCGATCCTGCCGCCGGTACGCGTGACGATAACCAGGGGCTCGCAGGGGGTCGGAGCGGTCACCGGCCGGGCCTCGCGCGCACGACGACGTCGGCGGTGACCGAGTTACCGATGAAACAATTCGTGTGGGCCGCGGCATGCATCCGGTCGATCGCGGCGGCGCTTAGACGTTCGTCGCCGCCGAAGCGGATGGCTGGATGCAACTCGATGCGGCTTACCACCAATTTCCCGGCCGAGTTTTTCTCAAGATGGCCGATGGCGCGATCTTCATAGGCCTCGACCGTAAACCCTTCCTGCTCGGCAACCGCGAGAAAGACCAGCATGTGGCAGCTGGACACGGCGCCCACCAGCAGTTGCTCGGGATCGGCGCACACCGGGTCGCCCCCGAACGCGGCCGGCGCTGAAACGGCGAGAGCCTGACCGCCATTGAGCGTGACGATGTGGTTGCGGCTGTAGGTGGACGTATCGATCGGATGCGCCGTGCGGCGCCAGTCGAGCAATGCCACATGTGTCGACATATCTTCATCCTTTACGTGAGCGGCGGGCAGCCGGCTGGAAACAGGTGACTGCGAGGCGCATGTTTGGCGCTAGCCCTAAAGGCATATCTTCGCTTACCCGGGCAGCCTTTGCGGCGCGAGGCCGGCGCCCGAATCTGGTTTCACCTTCGCGGCCTTTTTTGCGACGAATTCACCGACGCGCTGCTGGACCTCGTCGCCGCTCTGGACGACGGCAATCATCAAGCCCTCGGCGAACAGACCATCGGTCGTGGACATGTCGGCAATCCGGCTGATCGAGGTGACCATCGCATAGTTGGAGAGCGGCGCGTTGCCAGCGATTTTCTGCGCCAGCTCGAGTGCGAATTCCGCCGCTGGCATGTCGCCCCTGGCAGGATCGCAGACATGGTGGGCGAGCCCCAGCCGATGCCCCTCATGGACGTCGACGATCCGGCCTGTCAGCATCATTTCGACCATGCGCGGGGCCGAAACAATGCGGGCTGTGCGGACCGTCGCGCCGCCGCCGGTGAAAATCCCGCGCGTGCCCTCTGGCAGGGCGAAATAGGTGCTGACATCGGCGACGCGGACATGCGCCGCGCTCGCGAGCTCCAGGCCTCCGCCGACGACAGCGCCCTGCAGGCAAGCAATGACCGGGATTCCGCCGAACTGGATCTTGTCGAAGGCGCGGTGCCAGCCTTGGCAAACGCGCATGAACTCGACCGGTGTCCTTTTCTTGTCAAAATGCTCCTTGAGATCGAGACCGGCGCAGAAATGTTCGCCTTCCGCCTTCAGCAGGATCGCCTTGATATGATCGGGAACCGACGAAAAATATTCCTCGATCTCGGCCAGCGTCGCTTCGTCGATCGCGTTGCGCTTGCTGGCTCGGTCGAGCGTAACGACACCCACGGCGCCAATTTCTGCTGTCTTGAGATATTGGAAAGACATCTTGTTCCTTTCAGGTCGCCGGGTATGTCGTTGAGGCGTCGGCGCGCCCGGCGTTCGGACAGGCGGAGCGGCGCTTGGCGCCCGCTGTCCGACGTTGCGCGGGTCTGGCGCGGCGGCGGCGGGTCGCGGCGGCGCGGTCCGCCGAAGCGCCGGAGCGGAGGGCTCTTCGTCCCGGTTCGGGCGAGCCCGGCGAGTTCATCGTCTGACGAAAACCGATTTGCCGCGGAGGATCGTGTGCAAGACCTTCGTGTTGCGGATGAGATCGGGCGGCACCGTGAAGAGATTCTGGTCGAGGACGATCAGGTCCGCGTCCTTCCCGACTTCGATCGAGCCGGTCCGCTTTTCGAGGCCAAGTCCGAAGGCACCGTTGATCGTTAAAATTTCCAGGCCGGTAATCAGGTCAACCGCCTCGCCGCGGCCGATATATCCGCGGTCCGGTGCGCCCGGGTTCTGGCGGGTCACGAGCGCCTGCAGCGCGAGCCAGGGGTCAGGCTCGGGAATATTGTCCCAGTCGCTGCCATAGGCCACGACGTCTCCGGCATCGAGCAGTGAACGGATCGGAGATGTTTCGCGAAGACGCTTTCGGCCGAGGACTCCTTCGGTGCTGGCCATGAGATCGTTAGGAAACAGCACCACGGGCGGCGAATTTTCGAAAACGACGTCGAGAGCGCGTGCCCGTCCCCGGTCCGCGCGGTCGACGCTGAACGTGTGCGCAATGACATGTCGTCGTCCGCGGGTGCCGTTCGCACGCCGCGCCGCCTCGATCGCGTCGAGCGACGTGCGCACTGCCGCATCGCCCATGGCATGGATCATGATCGCCAGACCGAGCCGGTCCATCTGAAGGACGGCATCGAACAGGGCCATCCGGTCGATTGCGGCGTGTCCATAAGTCGGCGCCATCGCATAAGGTTCGAGATAGGGGGACCCTGCGCCCAGCGCGATGCCGTCGGCGTAGATCTTGGCGCCGTCCGGATCGATCAATTCGGTTTGTGGCCCGCGCTCCTCGCGGCTGTCGAACCGCCCGAGCATAGCAGCGGGAGGGGCGGGGGCTAGGTTCGGGTTGAAATCCCACTGGGTCCGAACCCGAACTGTGAGCTTGCCTTCCGTCTCGAGATTGCGAAAGGCCGCGACTTCTTCTGCGCTCGCCTGCGCCGATTGGATGCTTGTTACGCCGAACGCGTTCAGCTTGCCGAACACCGATTGCGCCGCCGCCTCGATCGTTGCTTTGTCGGGCTTGGGCTTCGCGCTGAAAATCAGCCCCATCGCAGACTCGCGGAAAATGCCGGTCGGCTCGCCTGTTTGGGGATCGCGCACGATCGTCCCGCCCGGCTTTGGAACCGTGCTGCGATCGACGCGCGCGGCTGTCAGCGCCGCCGAATTGACCCAGACCACATGATTCGTGTTGTCATGGAGATAGACCGGGTTGTCGGGCGCCACATGATCGAGCATCGCCTTGTCGAGCGTGGGGGCGAGGACAGAGTTCCATTCCGCGCCTTCGATCCACTCGCCGGGTTTCTTGGCCGCAGCGCATTTGCCAACGATCGCGAGCAGTTCTCCGATCGGGGCGCTTTCGGAGAATTTGCAATAGGTGCGCTCGGCGAGCCCGCCGCGGACAGGATGGATGTGCATGTCGGTGATCCCCGGCATCGCCATCCGGCCCTTGAGATCGATCACTTTGGTGCCGGGTCCTGCGGTCGCACGGACCGCGTCGTTGCTGCCGACGACGAGGAACTTGCCGTCGGCGATCGCGACCGCTTCCGCCGTGCTCGAGAAGGCATCGGCGGTAAAAATCCGGCCGTTAATCAAAATTGTGTCGGCGAGCGGTGTATGCTGGACGGCAGCATTGTCGGCTTCCTGGCCCATGGCCGGAAGCGCCGCCGCCACGCCGAGGGCAAAGAGGGCAAGCCCGCACTTTGCCGACAGGCGGAAGTGGTCGAAGCCTGACCTTGAGGCGTGGCAGAGCCGATGTTCGATGCGTCGCATGACATTCTCCCGTCGCTTGCCGAACTTCGCACCCGCATCCTGCTCGGTCTCCGATCCGCGCCATCCCTTGATCAGGCCGGCAAAGGCGCAGGCGGAAAGGGCGAAACGACCGGCGGTCCTGTCTCAGACCTTGCGAACATAATGCGCTCGTCGGCGTTGCAGCGTGACGTACGCGTACGCCGGGGTCAAGCCAGATATTATTCACTCGACTAATTTTGTTCACTGAATATGATATTGGTCGAGACAGACGGCGGGGCGAGTCCGCCTGGTACCGTCGATTCAACAGCCGCCCTTAGCGTCTAGCGGGGCGGCGCCTCGATCTGGAAGGGGAATGCCCGTGCGCAAGACCGGTTTTATCTGGAATGAAAAATTTGCCTGGTTCGAACTGGGCAATTATGGCGGCATTATCCCCGCGCAGGCATATCACATGCAACCGGACCAGCATGTTTACGATCCCCAGGTCGTGCGTCGGTTCCGCAATCTCGTCGACGTCAGCGGGCTGCTCGACAAACTTGTCGATCTTCCTTTCGCCGCCGCAACCACCGAAGATATCGGCCGCGTCCACACGGCGGCCCACATCGACTCGGTCGTCGCGCTGTCCGCCCATCCGACCGGTGGCGATTCTGAGGACAATGCGCCGATCCCGTTCGGGGCATTTGAGATCGCATCGCTTGCCGCAGGAGGCGCGATTGCCGCGGTCGACGCGGTGATGGCGGGCGAGGTCGACAATGTGTACGCGTTGCTGCGGCCCGCAGGACATCATGCCCGGCCCGACCGCTCGATGGGCTTTTGCATCTTCTCCAATGCGGCGATCGCGGGGCGGCATCTGCTCGACGTGCGGGGCGCCGGGCGAATCGCTTTCGTCGATTGGGACGTTCATCACGGAAACGGCACCCAGGCCGCGCTTTATGACGAACCGCGCGCGCTCACTATATCGCTTCATCAGGAGCGGCTTTACCCGGTCGACGATGGCTTTATCGAACAGATCGGTGACGGCGCGGCGACCGGAACCAATCTCAACATCCCGCTGCCAGCCGGCTCGGGATCCGAGGCCTATTGCGAAGCTTATGATCGCATCGTGATCCCGGCGCTCCGGGCTTTTCGCCCGGACATCATCATCGTACCGAGCGGCTTCGACGCGGGCGCCATGGATCCGATGGGCCGCATGATGGTCCATTCGGACGGCTATCGCCAGCTCACCCAAAAGCTCATGGCCATTGCCGACGAGATTTGCGGCGGGCGCCTGGCCTTTCTACATGAGGGCGGATATTCTCGCTGGACGGTGCCATATTTCGGTCTGGCGGTCATCGAGGAGCTGTCGGGAATCTCGACCGAAGTCGTCGACCCTCATCTCGATTATCACAAGCTCGTCGCCGGCCAGGACGTGCTGCCGCATCAACGCGCCGCGATCGAGGCGGCTGCAGTGAACCTGGACCGCGTGCCCGTCCACAGCTGAGGTCTCGGCGTGTCGCACTGGGTGCGACACGCCAACCGATTGGCGGCCTCGAAATGACGAACATCGACATTGCCAGGGTCTATATTCTGGCGGTCTAGCAACGCGACCATGATGCGTTGGATCGCTGTTGACGCCGACAATCGTCTGGCCCCCGCCGGGCGACAATCGCTTTCCGGCACCCCTGTCGCCTGGCCGCCGTCCGCGGTCGGCTCGGTCAGATCATGGGGCGTCCGAGGGAAGCTTCCCGATAACCGAAGCTAGACCCTTCCTCGCGAATCGAGATTTGATCTCGGTGGTAATCGAATTTTCCGGGGGAGCACGACGGCGCAAAACTGCCGCAGCCCGGCGTCGATCTGCTTCGCATCACGGAGGGCCGGCTCGCCGAGGTCTCGCGCTTGTCGTCCGATCCCGCCGAGGAATATGCCTTCTGGGGCAGATAAGCGGCGCCATGACCAGAGCGAGCAAGGCCGCGCCGGCGTCTCGCCCCTGTTGGCAGGCTGGTGCGGCGCTGACATCGGCAGCTCTCTGTGCACGGCCGCTTTGCGTCGGTTGCGCGGTCGCTACAGAGGATGGCCGCGCTCTACCGTGCTTGTGAGCCGAATATTTTGTTATCTCGTGACGCGCCTCGCGCGGCAGCGAAGGGCAAGCTTCCGTCCAGTGGTTGGCCGCCGAAACGGCTCGCCTCCGGTGCTCGTTCTTTCCGGTTCCTGGCGACGGTCAACGCATGACCGCCGACGACCCCAATGTCGTCGGCGGTCATGCGCAATCTAAATTCCGACCGGTCAGAATTTGGCGCCCACGGTCACGCCGTAAGTCCGCGGTGCACCGACATGATTATAGTCATAACCGAAGCCGGCCTGCAGATCGATGCGCGAGGTGAAGTAGAATTTGTTGGTAAGATTCTTGCCCCAAATCGATGCGTTCCAGCGGCCGTCGGCCGATTCCCAGTCGATGCGGCCCGACAGGATCACATAGCTTTTCTGGCGGAGCCGGGGAATGTTCATCACTTCGAAATATTGGCTCGACGAATAGTTCATGTCGCCATGGAGGCTGAGCTTGCCGCTCGCGCTGTCCATCACCGTTGCATCGACACCACCGGTGAAGGTGACCGCGGGCGCGGTTGAAAGCTCGTTGCCGCTGACGTCGACACCGCTGACCACCCCGCGCTTGATCTTGGAATCGAGCAGCCCGAGTCCGGCGCGCAGCGTCAGCATGTCGGTCGCGCGGACGGTCAATTCGGCCTCGCCGCCGAGGATGCGCGATCGCGGAATGTTCACGAGCGTCTGGGTGCCGGTTACCGAATTCACGTTGATGAATTGCTGGTTTGTATAGGTGTAGTTGAAGGCCGCCATGTTGAGCGTCACGCGCCGGTCGGCGAACTGGCTCTTCAGGCCCAGTTCGAAAGCCTCGATCTTCTCCGCCTTGGCAACGGTCAATTCCGACACATCATAAAAGGCCTGCGCATTGAAGCTCGGCGCGCGGAACCCGCGGCTGTAGTTGCCATAGACCATCACGTCGGGATTGATCTTATAGTCGGCTCCGATCTTGCCCGACAGATTCTCGGTGCTGTAGCTGAGCCGCGACGAGGGAATCAGGTTCGTGACGAGCACGCCATTGGGGCCAAAGAGGTTCGACACGAAATTGCTTTGCGTGCCCTTGTCGTGCGTGAAGCGAAGGCCGCCGCGCAGCGTCAACTGGTCGGTGAGTTCGAAGCTCAGGTCCGAATAGAGCGCATAGCTCTTTTTGAGCTGGTCGAAGCTGTTGCTGGAAAGGCAGGCGGCGGGGAAGCCGATCGCGCAATCGCCCTCGGTGACGCCCGGCGACCCGTCGAGTTCGAGGTCGGTGGCGACGCCGAGGGTTGTCGCGTTATAGACTTTCTCGCGATTGAAATAGGCGCCCAGGATGAAGTCGAACGGGCCGTCGAAATCGCTGGTCAGGCGCAAATCCTGCGCGAACTGCGTCGCGCGGGCCGTGTAGGGGATTTCGAGCAGTTCGGTCCCGATGCCGTCGGTATCCTCGAAAAAGCTGAGCCGGCCCTTGTCCCACGAAGTCACGCTGGTGATGGCAAGCGTGTCGCTCAGATCGATCGTGCTGTTCAGCGACACGGCCCACGTCCGTGCATGGCGGCGGTCGGTCCTGTTCGCTTCGATCTCGCGGCGGCCGAGCCCGGGCCGATTTATCGCCGCGGGTTCGGAGTAAATGCCATAGTTGCGAGGGTTCTGGAAGCTCGTCGCGGCGCGCAGGATGAAGCGCGCGCTGTCGCTCGGTTCGAACAACAGGCTCCCGCGCACCGCATATTCGCGCACGCTCGCAAGGTCGGGCTTGCCGGGCAGCTGGTTCTTGAACCAGCCGTCGGCACGTGCGGCGGTGAACGCGACGCGCGCTGCGAAAGTTTCTCCGAGCGGCAGATTGATCGCGCCGCTCGCTTCATGACGCTGATAATTGCCATAGCCGAGATTGAGATAACCCTCGGTCTCGCCGAGCTCCGGTGCCCGGCTGATCAGATTGACCGCGCCGCCTGTGGTATTCTTCCCGTAAAGCGTACCCTGCGGCCCACGCAGCACCTCGACGCGCTCGAGGTCGTACATCGCGACGCCGAGGAAGGCGAAGTTGCCCTTGTAAACCTCGTCATAATAGGTCGCGACCGGGCTCGCCTGGTTGAGGCTGAAGTCCGACATCGACACACCGCGCAGCGCAAAGATCGGCGCATTATCCCCGACGGTCGAGGTGAGCTGGAGGTTGACGATCTTGCCCGCAAGCTCGTCGGCGTTCGTAACCCGCTGCTTCGCCAGCGCATCGCCGCCGATCGCGCTGACCGCGATCGGGACATCCTGCAGGCGCTCGGAGCGCTTCTGGGCCGTTACGACGATGTCGGTGCCATCGGTCGTCTCCGCCGCCGCCTCTTCCGGGACGGCCTGCGCGGTTGCTTCCTGCGCCAGCGCTGGCGCCGACACATCCGCAAGAAGGAGCGCGAGTGCCGAACAAGCGGTGCTCCTGGTAGTGAACTTGATCATTGGAATTCTCCCTGTTTTATTATTTGTGTTGATCCGCGTTGAACCGGGCGACCAGGCTGGCGCGCAGGACGGCCGCTTCGGTCCGCAATGGCGTTTGTCGCAGCCGTCCGACCTCCGCCGCTGTATAAGGCTGAAAGCCGGCCGGTATGTTCGCGGGGTCGAACCGCACGAGCGACCAGTTCAAAACCTCGGCAAGCTCGGCGTCGGGCAGCGCCGCAGTCGCGACGCCTGGGACCCGTGCGAGATACTCTCTGCCGCCGGGCACCTGGAGGAATTTTGCCACGAACCCGGCCATCGTCGGCGTCGTCTGCGGCGTTCCCGTCGCGTCGGCGCGGTGACATCCTTGGCACGTCAGGATCCAGTTTTGGCGTGCCCGCGCCGCGCTCTGAAGAGCGGGATTGGTGTCCGGATCGCCCAGCGCCGGAGTCATGGCAACCGCGCCAATCGCCAGAATCAGCGCGGGAGCGGCCAGCAATCTCATTTCCCGGCGGCGCTCGTCCGCAAACGGGCGACCGCTGCGCTGTTGAGCGATGCGCTCCCGGCGCGGAACCCGGCGACCTCCTTGGCCGAGAAGGGCTTGGCGGCCGAACCCCGCAGCACATGGTTGAGAACGGCAGCGACCTGCTCGTCGTTGAGCCCGCTCTGGGCCGGCATCGTACCGCGGAACGGCTTGCCGCCGACCGTGATCGGGCCCGACACACCGCGGATCACCACCAAAGCGAGATAACGGCGTCCCGTTGGCGAACCCGCCAGCGCTGCGACATCGGCTTTCAGCGGCGGGAAGGCCCCCGGTACGCCCGCTCCAGTGGGAAGATGGCACGCGGCGCAGCGCTTGAAAATCGTCGCGCCGTCCTGGGCATGAGACACAGAACCGGCGGCAATGGCACCGGCCAGGGCCAGGAGAATTGCAGCGCGGCGCATCATTTCTGCTCCAGCGCGACGCCAAGGATCACCGCGGTCGAGCAATTATAGATCGCGCTCGCGGTGCCGAGGCACCAGTTGATGTCGTTGTTCGCCTGCGGACGGACCATCGGCCGGTCGCCTTCGTTCCGATTGCACGAGCAGCGGCCGCACGCAGAGCGGCCGCAGCAGTCGTTGTAGCTGATGATATAGGCGCGATTGTCGGCAGGGTTCATGCAGGTGCCGATCCAGGTGATCGGAGACATCTCGGTTCCCGGCGGACAGGTGCTCGCCGAGCCGCCGCAGCAGCTGCACAGAAAGCCGTCGATCGCGCAGTAACGCCAATAATCGCATTTGGTCTGGTCGCCGGGATCCTGCGGGTTCCCGGTCGTTTGGGGCGCGATCGGATCGGCACCGCCCCCGCCGCCATGCCCCTGCGCCTGCGCCCGCGATACGGGGAGGACAGGGATCACCGCCGCTCCCGTAAGCGCGCCGCCGATCAGCGTCAGCAGGCTGCGCCGCGACGTCGCGCGTGCGACGCGGCGCGTCATCTTTTCCGAGAATTTGTCGAGACCCGACATGATAATCCCTTTCTGTCCTGCCGTGCTGGATCAGCCGCGCGCGAGATATTCCTGGATCGAAGCGACGCGGCGCTCCTTGGCCTCGAAAAGGCTCTCAAGATGCTCGCGATTGTTGACGAGACCGAGCGAGGCGATGTTGCCTTCCTCATCGATCAGCACCGCATAAGGGAGCTTCGAGACGCCAAAGGAACGACCGAGGTCTTCCGAGAGGACATAATCGAAGCCGGTCAGTCCTTCGGCCATCACCAGACGGCGATGCGCCGCCGCGTCGCCGTCGCTTGCCAGAACCACGTCGAGCCAACCCCGCTCGGCACTGCTCGCCGAACGAACGACGGGCAGCAGCGTCTTGCAGACCGGGCAATCGGGCGACAGGAAGAAGATGAGCTGGCCGCGACGCTCGCGCTTGCCGCCGATCGCGACCTTTTTGCCCTCCAGCGTGTCGAGCGTCATGGCGGGCGCCCTGTCGCCGACATTGACCTTTTGGTGGAGCGTCAGCGCGCCGGCGGGCGCGATGCGTTCGTGAAGAACGCCGACCTGCCGCGCCAAGGCGGCGACAAGCACACCCAGGACCAGGATGGCGATCCACAGCAGGATTTGCGACGTGAGGAAGAATCCGGTCATCGGGCGACACTCCTGGTGGGGGCGGGAAGTTGTGCGATCTCGCCCGCCGCAAAGAGCAAGGCGAGGAACGCGAGGGCGGCGAAGGCCGACCGAATGTCGACGCCGCCGCCGCCAACGGGAGAGACGAAGAGCGCTAGCGCCGCAGCGCCGAGCATGAAGGCGCGGGCAATGGCAAAGCGGCCAATCCCACCGCGTCGCTTGCCGAATTCGCAGCCGCAGTCGATACCGCCGTCGCCGCGACGGCGCGCTGCAAATAGCGCGGCGCCATAGGCTGACCAAAGGAGGGCCGCGAGCAACGCGCCGACCGGCCGCGACGCAGGAAGGACAAGCGCGAGCGCGGCCGCCGCTTCGAGAGCTGCGGCGGCCATCGTGACCGGCATGGCGACGGCCGGGTGCAGGCGCAGAAGGCCAGCGGTCGCCGCGGCGAGGCGCGCGCGTTCGACAAGCTTATGCGCCGCCGAGGCGGCAAGCACCGCAGCGAGGAACAAAGCCGCGACCTGGATGACCGTCGTCACCGCCGCACCGCCGTCATCGTTATTGGCGTATGCGCCACGCTCGCGACCGTGCGCACAAACGCGCCCGTTGCAGCGTCATAAACGTCAAGCGATCCGTCGGGGCGCGACGCGACGAGAAGCGGTTTCGCCTGCTGCGTCGCTTCGACCGAGATGCTGTGGTTCTTGAGGGCGATGCGGCGGACAAGCGTCTTGGCCACCGGGTCGATTACCCACGCCTCGGTGCCGCCATCCTTGTGCGAGCCTTCGCCGCCCTTGGGGTTCATCAGGACATAGAGAAGGCCGGCGCGGTCGGCCGAAATGACCTGCCAGCCGCCGGGACGCCATTCGGGCGTTCCGCCGGACTGGGCGGGAATGGGGAAGCTTCCAAGGACCTTTGCCGCTTCGCCGTTAAAATTGATGGCCCGCAAATTGCCTTTGAAGCTCACGAACCAGCCCGTTCGGCCGACCATTGCCGGCGTCATGAACAGCGGATCGCTGTCGATGTCATTGAAGGCTTCGCTGGTGACGGTTGCGCCCGGCTTGCCTTGGGCATCGAGCGCGATGCTCGACATCGTGCCGTCGGCGCATAGCGAGGCGAACCCGCGCGCACCCGTCGGATAGATCAACGAACAGCCGGGCAAATCGACTTCGGAGATGACCGCGCGGCTGTCGAGGTCGACGACAGTCACCGAAGAGCCCGGCGTGAAGTTGAAGATCATTGCCCATTTGTCGTTGTTCGTGAGCTGCAGGCTGTTGACCAAAGTCACGAACTGACCGCGCTTGCCGCCGGGAAGCACGATCTCTCCCTTCGGCGTCAAAGTCTTGGTATCCCAGACAGTGATCACGTCGGTGCGCTCGCCACGCGTCTGCCGCGAATAGAAGGTCTCCCCGACATAGATTTCGCTGCGCGTCGGTGACGGCGTGATGCTTCCGAAATGCGAGATCGGGATCTGCCCACGCACATTATTGTTGTCGGCCGCGACGTCGACGATCACGCCGCGCGCGTCGATCAGGCTGTTGCCGTGAAAGTCGTGAACGAAAACCCAGCTGTCGGGGTAGGACGCCGGAAGTTCTGCGACCGAGGGCACCGGCTCTTCGGCGAGCGGCTGCGGAAAATCTGCCGCAACCGTCATGCTGGCGGACATCGTCAATGCAGCGAAGGCTGCTGCTCTCGCAACGCACTTCATCCGGGCACTCCCCTATATTGATCGCAATGGGCTCTGATGGCCAATTGGTATATATTGATCGTAGGTGCAAAGTTAGTCAAGTGACTAATATAGACATGCATGTCCAAAGTTCGGGTAGCGTGGCAGGGCGCCGGATTTTGCAAGGATTCCATGTTATCGCGGCGTTCAGAGCCCATGCGGGGCGATCTCATCTACGCTGGAAATGCCGCGGTCGGGTGACTTGGTCGTCTCGATCTGCAAGCGTCGACGGCGCCCGAATCGGCGCGCGCAAAAGGGGGTAGGCAGTTCTTCCGACCGCTACCCGAGCTATGGACTGCAGCTGCGTGTCATCGCCTCACACGGAGGCCCCTTCGAGCGCTAAGGCGCGTTGAGGTAACGTAGAATCTAGGTCGACCATTTTGGCCTTTTGGTGCGTCATTGGGGTCGCAAACTGTTTCAGCCGTTTCCGCTGAGTGCAGCGCTACTCCTCGGTCTGCGCTGCACACCGTGGTGGTTGTTGCGACCCACCGCTCAAAGAACCTCTGCACCCTGAATCATGCACTCTCGGAAACCTCTGATTCCGCTCAGACATCCGACAAAAATTCTCTCATTGACTAAAATTGGTCATGAAGCATAATGTTCAATCCCGTGTCGGATTGCTTATCCGCCTTCGCTTCAGTCACGCACGCTCGCCATTTTCGGAGAAGACCTGTGAAGCCTTTTGAACCGATCATCCCGGCGGCTTTCGCGCAGGTTTATGAGAGCTATCAGTTTGCACCCGCGGTTCGGGTCGGCGGCGATGTTCATGTATCCGGCGTAGTCGGCTTCAACGAGGATGGCACCTTCCCGCCAGATTTTAGAGACCAGGCGCGCAATATATTCAGGCTGCTTGAGCATATCCTTTCCGAATGCGGCGCGACGCTTGACGACGTGTTCAGCATGACAAGCTACCACGTCGGCGATCTGCCGAAGCAGATGCGTACCCTGATCGAAGAGAAGACTGCCCGATTGGGCACGCCGCATCCAGCCTGGACCGCGGTCAGTGTCAGCGGACTCGCGGTGCCCGAAGCCATCCTCGAGATCGCTTTCATCGCTCGGCTGCAGGGACAATCTTGATCGTCGCCGCGGGAGCTGCACCCGGTAGAGGTCGAATACTGGCCTGCGGGAATTCCCGCCGATCCCTCAGGAGATGCCCATGACGACGCAATTGTTCGGCTGTGTTTGCGGCCAATATCATGCGCCGGGAAAAGCGCTTGGAATGTTCGAAAAGCGAGTGTCGGTGCCGCTTCCCTTCTACGTTATCGAGCATCCGCAGGGCGTCGCGCTGTTCGACTGCGGTCTTCACACCGACATCGGCAACCCGGAAGACCCCTATTTGAAGGGCCTGCGCGCTTATGGGATCGACGTCACTACTGAACCGGAAGAATCGGTTACGAATCATCTGGTACGGCTCGACATCGACCCGGCGCGAGTCCGCTGGGTCGTGCTCTCGCATCTCCACTTCGACCACGCCGGAGGCCTTCATCAGGTGCCCAATGCCACGATCGTCGTGCAAAGGCGCGAATGGGAGGCCGGTTTCGATGACGAGGTTGCAGCGCAGCACCATCTGCCGAGACGCTTCTTCGATCTGGGCCACAAGGTGAAGCAGATTGACGGCGAGTATGACATCTTCGGCGACGGGTCGGTGACATGCATACCGACGTTCGGCCACACGCCTGGTCACCAGTCGCTGCGCGTGCGCAGCGAGCAAGGCGATCACATCCTGGTTGGCGATGCCTGCAACAATCACAAGATTGCCGAAAGCCGACACTTTCCTTCGCCGGCGGACCCAAGACATGCCGAGATGAACCAATCTCTCGACGCGCTTTTGGCGCTGCGCGATGCGAGCACGGTCATGATCTACGGACATGACCCTGAGCAATGGCGCGATACGCCGCTTCTGCAGGGCTTTCGCACCTGACATTAATCCTATTGCCCGGGCTAGGGACCGCGCTGCCGCGCCGAGGGATAGCCCATCTCGCATTCGCTGTCTCCGGGGTCAGCTGGCGACTGCAGCCAGCGGCTTCGCCCGTCCCCGCAGCCGTGGTGCGATGTCCTGCGGCGAAGCGCGGCCCCTGCGGCGGCCGTAGAGAATGCGGATAGTGGCCAGGTGACGGGTTGAAATCTGGGGAGAGGGGGAGCCGGCCAGATCATGCCAAGTTGGTCGGCCCGAGCGTTTCAATAATCCGGCAATCATCGATTGTGCCTTGTTGGCAGGTCGTAAGCATACGGTTCAGTTCCGTCCGCATCTTTCCGAGATCGGCGATCTTCATGTCGATTTCTGCGAGATGCCGCGTCGTGATTTCATCGACCGCGCCGCATGGCCGGGATCGATCGTCGGCGAGCGTCAGAAGTTCCCGAACGTCGTCGAGACGGAAACCCAGATCGCGGGCGCGACGAATGAACAAGAGGCGTTCGCCCTGCTCCTTGCCATAGCTGCGATAATTGGCCGCCGTCCGCGCCGCCCGCGGTAGAAGGCCTTCTTTCTCGTAAAAGCGGATGGTCTCCGTTTTCGTCTTTGTAATGCGTGCAAGCTCGCCGATACGCATGATGCCAACCTTATAGTTTCTGCAAGGTGGGCATAGGATCCCGCTGGCCGTTGCTCAATGCCCGCCGAATTTGAACCGGACGCCGCCATTGACGACGAACCCGTCAGTCGGTGCCCAGGCATCGACCGTCCAGCTGCCATCGGGCGCACGCTGGGGCAGCAGAAGCGGGTCATATTTGGTCTGGCGGATGTTCAGGATATTCTCCGCGTTCACAAATAGGCTGAATTTGCCGAGATTGATTTCGCCGAGCGCTCCCAGTTCGAAATAGGGGCGGCTGCGCGTGCGGTAGGGATTGTCGTCGAGCTGCTGGCGGCCGGTGTAATAGGCCTCGATCCCGATGCGGCCCCTGCCATGTTTCTCCCACATGCCGACGAGGCCCGCGGTGTGGCGCGGCGTGCGCGGCGTGGTGCGGCGTCCACTGCCCCCGGGATCGGGTTCGCTTGCATCGAGGAAGACATAGCTGCCGGTCACCGAGAAGCTTTGCCAGCGGTAGCGCAGCGTCAATTCGCCGCCCCGCGTGCGCGTCGTGCCGAGGGCGTTGACGAGGCGGACGCTGTCGGCGTCGACATCGACGAGCTGGACGGCATTTTCGATGCCCGACGCGAAGAGGGTGAAGCTCGCCTCGACCGGACCTTTCGCATATCCGAGATCGAGCGAGGCGGTTTTCGCGGTTTCGGCTTTGAGCGGTCCGAGCGGTTCGAGGCGCGACAGGCCCGCCGCCTCGATCTCGTCGACGAACGGGGTGGGGGCATAGAAACCCTTGCCGAGCGAGGCGCGGATCGTCCACGGCCCGGGGCGATAGAGCGCCGAGACGCGCGGACTGAAACGCGTGCCGTAATCGCTGTGAAAATCGACGCGCGCGCTGCCCGCGAGCAGGAGTTCGTCGGTCAGTTCCTGTTCGACTTGTCCGAAGATGCCGGGGACGGTGTAGCTGTAGTCGAAGGCCGGAAAGGCGCGCGAGCGGTAGAGGTCGGCCTGAAACGCTGCACCTGCAAGCCAGTTCGTCGGCCCGCTTTCCCCGGCGAGCGAGGTTTCGGCGAAGAAGGTATGCTGCTTGTCGGTTTCGGCGCTGGTGCCGAAAAGCTGCCGGTGGCGCTGCGTCATCGCCGACGCGCGGACGCCGATCTTGCCGAGATTTTCGGCCGGAAACTCGGCGACGAGCCCGGCATCGAAGCGGCGGCTGTCCTGCGTCAGTGGAAAGGGTTGGCCGTCGGGGGCGGTGCGGCCGGCGAGCGTGCCGCCGGTCCGGTCTTCGTGCGTCGCGCCGACGGTGACCAATGCGGTTGCGCCGTCGTCGCCTTCCCAGAAAAGGCGCGGGCGGACCGTCCAGCGGTCGAAGCCCGGCATGTCGATCCAGCCGTCATCGTCGAGATCCTTGCGCGTCTGGCGGTGATAACCGCCGGTGAGCGAATAGCTCCAGTTCGCGCCGAGCGGCCCCGATGTATAGCCGGTCACGTCCTGCCCATCGCGGGTTGTCGCGTTGAGCAGCAATTCGGCTTCCGCGTCGGCCTTTGGGCGGCGCGAGACGAGGTTGATGACACCGCCCAGCGCCGAGGGTCCGTAAAGCGCCGACGCCGAGCCCTTGATCACCTCTACCTGGCCGAGGTCGGTCGGTGGAATTTGAAGCAGACCGATCGACGAGGGCTGGCCGCCGTAGAGCGGCAGGCCGTCCGACAGCAACTGGGTGTAGCGGCCCGACATGCCCTGCATGCGGATGTTCGACGATCCGAGCGCGGGCGAGGTGACCTGCACGCGCACGCCCGGCGTTTCGGCGACGAGCATCGAGACATTGCCCGGCGTCATCAACAGCTTTTCTTCGATTTCCTCGCGGCCGATGACCTCGACGCGGATCGCCTCGTCCTGCACGCTGCGGCCTGAGCGGGTGGCCTGGACGACGATGTCCTCGCCTTCCTCGGCTTCGTCGTGACTTTCCTGCGCTTGCGCGGAAGGCGCCCAAAGCGAGATACTGTGAAGTATTGCTCCCGCGGCGACAGGCAGGACTTTTGTAGATTTCACGTCGGCTTCCCAGGCTTAATTCGGTTGGCCGCGCATATGCGGGCCGAGCCGGCGCGTCATAAAGGTTGATGTAGCTATAAGGTCAAGCGTTCTCCCGCTTACCGTTTTCGCCTGGAGTCAGGCCGTCCGGATGAGACCGATATCACCAGTGCTAAAAGCTGATCGCCGCGTTGATCGAAATATTGAATGTGTCTCCGCCGGTCGGAGAGTTCGGCGCATCGCACAGTTACGCAGCCAGGCGCATCATACGATGTTTTTCAGCGCCGCAATTGAGCAATCGTTCAATCTCGTCGGAGGTGCGCTGGACCGCGAGCTTCAGCGCTTCGTCGATATGAACATAGTCCTGCGTAACATTCTGTGAGGCGTGGCCTAGCATTGCGCGGATTGTGAGTTCCGAAAATCCGAGGTCGCCAGCGACGCTTCCGAAAGTATGACGAAGCGTATGCGGCGTAACGCCCTTGATGCCGGCCAGCACGCATACGCGCCTCAGGCAATCGCTGACCGCGGTGAACGGGCCGTCGCCTACCGCTGAGGGAAACAGGTGCGGGTTGCCGGCAATCTCCGTCTGCGCTTCGAGCACCCGGATTGCGGCGGACCCAATCGCACGAATTTGCGCGCCGCCCTTGGTGTCGGGAAACATGACATAGCCGCGATCGGGGTGCAGCCAGCTGCGGTGCATCGCTTGGCCTTCCTGACGGCGATAGCCGGTCAGGAGCAAGGTGCGTAACACGCCAAGGGCGATCGGATTTTCCCCGCCAGCCTCGGCATAGGCGATTGCCTTTCCGAGCATCTCGATCTCGGGGGCGCTCAGGCGCCGGGTCCTTTTCTTTCCGGCGAGTTTCTTGGCCCCAAGCGTGGGATGGGTTTCGAGCAGTCCCTTATGCTTGGCGTGGCCGAGGATCGCCTGAAGCGTGCCGACGCAGCGACCTGCGACGCCGGGGCCACCGGTTACCTTTCCGCCACGGCCTCCCGTCCGGGGCTTTGCAGTCTTGCCGTTCTTTACGTCGGTCTGCATCTGCTCGACGATCGCAATTGTCAGATGCTTGACGATCCGGTTGCCGATCAGCGGCCCGATATGCGTGCGGATGCGGCTCTCATCCAGATCGAGCGACGATGTTTTGATGGGGACGTTCTTCCGGCCGAGAATGTTCCCGGCCCGAGCCTCTTCGAGATACCAGCTGCACATCTCGGAAACCGTCATACCCTTGCGAACCTGGCGGACCTTGTCGGCGGGATCTTCTCCGACAATGACCTCAGCCAGTTTCAGTTTCGCGAGATCGCGAGCCTGGTCGACAGTCAGCACGCCAAAGCGTCCGAGGTTCATACGACGCTTGATGCCCTCGGCATTTCGATACTGGACGACAAAGGTCTTGATACCCGACGCCATGATCCGAAGGCCGAAGCCCTTCACCTCGGTATCCCACAGAATGACTTGTTTCGCTTTTGGCGGAACGAGGGCGTCTATGGCCCGCTTGGTCAACTTCACTATCGGCATGCGCACCTCCTGTTGGAGACACAGCCTCGGAAATCGTCCGTGTCTCCAATGTGTCTCCAAATTCGCGGAAAAAGGGGACGACTGCAGGATACATTAGGTCGAATAGGTTTTCAATAAGTAGTGGAAAAATAGGGACATAGCGTAGTATCGGAACGTATCGAAAAGGTAGAACGGCAAGTTGCCAAGGTTGGGGTCGAGGGTTCGAATCCCTTCGCCCGCTCCAGTTTTTCCAGAAAATTTCACCCCCTTTAAAGGGATCGCTTCAGGCGCGGCCGCTCAAGCCCCGATCGCTGCGGTTTTTGGCGGGCTCCCGCCGCGCCGGCAGGGATACCCTTGTCGAATCGATAAAAGTCGAATCGATGGATGAGGTGTCACGGTTTGCCATCCGGTCGCGGACGCAGGACGATCGGTACGCTCCATGCCGCGAACAGCAGATAGGCGGTGATCCAGAGGATCGCCGACGCCTGGATGAACGGCATTGGATCGCCGGGCGCGAACGGCGCCGCGACGCGGACCAGCGCCGAAAGGTTGATCGCGGCATAGATCGCGACCGTCAGCCGATCGGCGACGAGCGCGCGGCCCGTATGCCCGCGGCAAACGCGCGACATCACCGCCAGCACCATCGTCCCGATCGCGCCTGCCGTGAGGGCGTGGATCGCCAACGTCTGCGGCACATGCTCCGGAACGAGCGTCGCGAGGGCGAGCAGCAGGCTTCCCGCCGCCATCCAGAAGTAGCCGAGATGAAGCACGAGGACGAGCGCGTCGGCCCGCGTGCGCCAGCCTTGCCAGTAAAGAAGGCGCGCTGTCGTGAGCGCGGCGCCGACGATCAGCGCCCACGCGCCGCCCCGTGCATCGGGTGCGATTGCCCAGGCACCGAGCCCGGCGAGCAGGATGACCGGCGCCGCGCGGGCAAGCGCAAGCGGCTCGTCCGGAGGCGACCGCAGATCGTGCTGGCCAAGCCAGTTGCGTGTGAAGGCCGGAATGATCCGCGCCCCGATCAGCGCAATCAGGCCGACGACGATCGCGAGCGCGAGGCGCCACCCAATACCCGGGGGGAGCCTGGTGTCGCCTATGTCCAGATACATCAGGAGATCGGCGCAACCGAACAAGAGAAGCAGCGCCACCATGACGAGGTTGCGCCGGTTGCCCACGGCAATCAGTTCGCGCGCAACGATGATCGCGACGCAGAGCGGGAACAGGCAGTCGATGATCGTAACAAGCCATGGCGGCAGCATCGGCGCGAGATTGGCGGCCCGGCCGAGACACCAGAGCAGCACGAGCGCGGCGAGCGGCGCCCCGCGCACCGGCGGACGCCCGGTCCAGTTCGCAACCGCCGTCAGCAGGAAACCGGCGATCGCGGCACCGCCGAAACCGAACAGCATCTCGTGGATATGCCATTCCATCGCGGGCAGGTGCGCCGGAACCGGAAAGCCTGCAGCGAGGCTGGCGACCCAGATGCCGAGCGCCAAGGCGCTCCAGAGGCTTCCCAGGAGGAAGAAGGGGCGGAACGCCACCGACAGAAAGGCGATGGGCGGGGTCTCGCCGGGCCGATCTTGCGTCGTCATGGCACGGCTCCGATATCCGCCGTCACCAACAGCCGCGCACGCCGGTTGGGCATGGCGTCAGTTGCCGCCGGAACGGGCAGCGAGATGCGCCTCGACAAGCGAGGTTATATGGTCCGAAACCGCCGTATGCAGCTGCGAATGGCCCTGCTCGATATGATCCTCGATATCGATCGCGCAGGCGCAGATATGACGATGCACCGCCGCCTCGACATGCTCGGCCAGCGGCCGCCCCGGTTTGCTGGCGCAAAGCGCGAGAGCCATCGCCACCGCGGCGTCCACCGCCTCCTTGTTGAACGGGTCGTCATATTCGTGCGGCATGGCAGTTTTTCCGTCAAAGCTCCGGCGGCCGGTCATGCGAGCGGGCCGTCAATCGTCGAACAAAATGGTGAGGAGCAGGCTGGAATCTTCAAGGCCGGTGACCGCGTGCGGTGTCCCGCGGTCGAGAAAGATCCAATCACCGGCACGAAGTTCGGCGGCGACGGGATCGAGCGACACCGCGCCTTCGAGGCAATGCAGCGTGACAAAGCCGGGCGTGCTGTGCGCGGGGATGGTCGCGCCCGCGAGCACGATAAGCCGGATGGCTTCGAACCGGTCGGACTTCACGAGCGCCGATGTCGCCGCGCGGCCGATCGCGGCGCCGAGCGGGCGAAGATCGACGATTTCGCCGGGCCGGGCATGATGAAGCGCCATTCGGAATCCTTCGTCGTTGCGTCAGCCTTGCGGGATGCCCTTCATATTGGGCAAGTGATGCGCGATGCCCTTGTGGCAGTCGATGCAGGTTTTCTGGCCCGTCCCCAGATATTGCTGATGGATCTGTCCGGCGCGGGGCGACTGGCGGGTGAGGTCCATCGAATCATATTGATGGCAGTTGCGGCATTCGAGCGAATCATTCGCCTTCAGCCGCGCCCATTCATGCTTGGCGAGTTCGAGCCTTTTATCGAGGAATTTCTCGCGCGATTCGATCGACCCGAAAATCTTGCCCCACACCTCCTTCGACGCCTGCATCTTGCGGCCCATCTTGTCGGTCCAATTGTGCGGGACATGGCAGTCCGAACAGACCGCGCGCACGCCCGAGCGGTTGTTGTAGTGGATCGTCGTCTTCAGCTCGGCGAAGACATTGTCGTTCATTTCGTGGCAGCTGGTGCAGAATGCCTCGGTGTTGGTCGCCTCCATCGCGGTGTTGAACCCGCCCCAGAAGATGATCCCGGCGATGAAGCCGCCGAGGGTCAGAAACCCCATGCTGAAATGCAGGCTGGGCCGCCACACCGTGGTCCAGAAGGGTTTGATCCAGCCCCAGACGCGCAGCCAGATCGCGCGAAGCCGCCCCCAGATCATTGCTTTTCCTCCTTCGCGAGGGTGGTGTTGAGGCCTTCGTACCGGTTACCGACCAAAGGTTCGGCATCGGTCTGGACGACATGGCATTGAACGCAGAAATAGCGGCGCGACGAGATTTGCTCGAGGACCTTGCCGTCGCGCGTCAGATAATGCGCGTCGCTGACCGGCGGCGCCTGGAATTTTTTCGCGGCCGACCGCGTGTGGCAGAGCATGCAACGGTTGGTGTTCACGGTGAGCTGGTAATTGTCGATCGCGTGCGGGATCGTCGGCGGCTGCATTTCGTAATTCACCGGACGGATGCGGTCGAAATTCTCGACCCGCGCCATCGGCAGCGGCGAGGCTTCCTTGTCGATCGGGACGCCGCGGCGCAGTCCGTCGATCTGTCCCGCCGCGGTGATGACGACCGGCGCGTCGGGCGCCTTGCGCGGCGTCTCCTCATGCTTCGATCCGCACGCGGCGAGGCTTGCGGCGGCGATCAGCGGCAGCAACGCGCGCAAGAGCAGCCCCCTCATGCCATCACCACCTTGACCGCGCATTTCTTGAAGTCGGTCTGCTTGGAAATCGGGCAGGTCGCATCGAGCGTCGTCTTGTTGATGAGCTGCGCGGCGTCGAACCAGGGGACGAAAACCAGCCCCGACGGCACGCGGTTGCGCCCGCGCGTCTCGACCCGGCTGCGCATCTCGCCGCGGCGCGAGATCACCTTGACCTCGTCGCCGCGCTTCAGTCCGCGTGCCTTGGCGTCGTCGGGGTTCATGAAGACGACCGCCGAGGGGAAGGCCTTGTAGAGTTCGGGAACGCGCATCGTCATCGACCCCGAATGCCAATGTTCGAGCACGCGTCCGGTCGCGAGCCACAGATCATAATCGGCATCGGGCGATTCGGCGGGCGGCTCGTAAGGCAGCGCCCAGATCACTGCGCGACCGTCCTTGTTGCCGTAAAATTGCCAGTCGGTCCCCGGCTTCACATAGGGGTCGGTGCCCTCCTTGTAGCGCCAGCGCGTCTCCTTGCCGTTCACCACCGGCCAGCGCAGCCCGCGCGCCTTGTGATATTCGTCGAAGGGCGCCAGGTCGTGGCCGTGGCCACGCCCGAACTCGGCATATTCCTCGAACAACCCCTTTTGCGGGTAAAAGCCGAACGCCGCCGCCTCGTCATTGGCATAGCCCGCCTCGACCTCGCCCGGCGCGAAGCGGTCGACCTTGCCGTTGCGGTAGAGCACTTCGAACAAGGTTTTGCCCTTGTAGGCCGGGTTGGCGGCGAGCAGCTCGGCGGGCCAGCATTCGTCGGTGGTGAAGCGTTTGGAAAATTCCATCAGCTGCCACAGGTCCGACCGCGCCTCGCCGGGTGCCTTGACCAGCTGGTGCCAGAATTGGGTGCGGCGCTCGGCATTGCCGTACGCGCCTTCCTTTTCGACCCACATCGCGGTCGGCAGGATCAGGTCGGCCGCCTGCGCGGTGACGGTCGGATAGGGATCCGACACGACGATGAAATTGTCGGGGTTGCGATAGCCCGGATAGCCCTCATTCTCGAGGTTCGCCGCCGCCTGCATATTGTTGTTCGCCATCACCCAATAGGCGTTGAGCTTGCCGTCCTTCAGCATCCGGTTCTGTTCGACGATGTGATAACCGACCTTGTCGACGATCAGCCCGTCGGGGAGTTTCCAGATTTCCTCGGCGTGCTTGCGGTGCTCGGGGTTGGTGACGACCAGGTCGGCGGGCAGGCGGTGCGAAAAGGTGCCGACCTCGCGCGCGGTGCCGCACGCCGACGGCTGGCCGGTGAGCGAGAAGGGGCTGTTCCCCGGCGTCGCGATCTTCCCGGTGAGCAGGTGGATATTATAGACCATGTTGTTGGCCCAGGTGCCGCGCGTGTGCTGGTTGAAGCCCATCGTCCACAGCGACATCACCTTGACCTTGGGGTCGGCGTAGAGTTCGGCAAGGTGTTTGAGCCAGCCCTTCTCGACCCCGCTGAGTTCGGCGGCATAGTCGAGCGTATAGGGCTCGACGAATTCCTTGAACGCGTCGAAATCGATCGGGGTGCTGCCCGTCGGGTCCTTCGAATTCTTGGCCTTCAGTTCGAGCGGATTGTCGGGACGCAGCCCGTAACCGATGTCGTCATTGCCGCGCTTGAAGCTGACATGCTTGCGGACGAAATCCTCGTTGACCTTGCCCGACTGGATGATGTGGTTCGCGATATAGTTGAGGATCGCGAGGTCGGTCTGCGGCTTGAAGATGATCGGGATGTCGGCAAGGTCGAAGCTGCGATGCTCGAAGGTCGAGAGCACCGCGACCTTCACATGGTCGTGCGACAGCCGCCGGTCGGTGACGCGCGTCCACAATATCGGGTGCATCTCCGCCATGTTCGAGCCCCAGAGCACGAACGCGTCGGCGGCTTCGAAATCATCGTAGCAACCCATCGGCTCGTCCATGCCGAACGTCCGCATGAAGCCGGTAACCGCCGACGCCATGCAGTGGCGCGCATTGGGGTCGATATGGTTCGACCGGAACCCCGCCTTCATCAACTTGTTCGCGGCATAGCCTTCCCAGACCGTCCACTGGCCCGACCCCGCCATGCCGATCCCGGTGCCGCCCTTCGCCTTCAGCACGCGCTTGAACTGCGCCGCCATGACGTCGAACGCCTCGTCCCAGCTCACCGGTTCGAAATCGCCATCCTTGGAAAACTGCCCGTCCTTCTTGCGGAGCAGCGGCGTGGTCAGCCGGTCGGTGCCGTACATGATCTTGGAAAGGAAATAGCCCTTCACGCAGTTGAGCCCGCGATTGACTTCGGCATCGGCATCGCCGTGCGTCGCGACGACACGATTGTCCTGCACCGCAACCTGCACCCCGCAGCCGGTGCCGCAGAAACGGCACGGCGCCTTCGACCATTTGACGTCGGTCGGCGCCGCGGTCGTCGCCGTTTCGGCAAAGCTCGCGGGAACCGCGATGCCGGCGGCCGATGCCGCGGCCCCCACCGCGCTGGCCCGGATGAAATCACGGCGCGTCGTCATAAACGGCTCCCCTGTTCGGCGCTGGATTGGACGATGTCGCCGAGCGCGCTGCGCGGTTCGGCATGATGATAGACAAGGCTGACCCCGACGACCCCGGCGAGCGCCTGCACCGCGTCCATGCACGCGAGCAGCTCGCGCGTCCCGCCGCCTTCGTGGAGCAGGATCGCGCGCCCCGCTTCGCGCGCCGCAATCTCGGCGCCGGGCGTCGTCGCGGCGAGATGCTCGATCGCGGCGAGCGCGCCCGGCCGGTGGTGGACGATGAAGCTCGCGATATGGACTTCGTCATCCATGGAGTTGCTCCGGTGCGGTCAGCGAAATCGCTGCGACGGGGCAGACCCCGACGCACGCGCCGCAACCGGTGCAGCGCGCGGGATCGAGTTCGGGAAGCGCGCCGCCGACGGCGGCGCGAAAGCGGATCGCCGCTTCGCCGCACGCATCGCGGCAGCTGAAACAGGTCACGCCATTCTGCGCGAGGCAGGCGTGGGCGATGCCCGCCTTGATCGTCCATGGGCCGGGCAGCCTGCCGTCGAGCGCACCGGTGTCGCAGGCCTCGACGCATTTTTCACAGAACAGGCATTCGCCCTGCCGCGGATCGAAAAGCGGATAGTCCCCGTCGCCGCGGACCAGCACATGTTCGGGACAGGCGGCGATACAATCGTCGCAGCCGGTGCAGAGATCGACGAAGCGCGCCTCGCCGAGCGCCCATGGCGGGCGTAGCGGGGATGGCGCCGCGGGCCGCCCGCGCAGGAAGGCGCGGCGGTCGGGCGAAAATGCCGCCGTGCCGGTCATACCCCCGGCGGGCCGTTGAGAAGTTGCCACATCCAGACGAGGAAGCCGTAAGCGGCCACGGTGAGTACCGCGAGCACCGGAAACAGCACCACGGTCATAAAGAGGAAGAGGCGCAGTTCCCTTTTTCTCGTCCCCGTATCAGCATTTTGACTCATCGACGGTTTCCCCCGTTCATATGCTCAAGCTGTTGTTGAAGTTTAACAGACCCTTCGCCGGTTTGCCATGCCTGCCGATCTGCTGCGTAGCTGTTTAGAGGCCTCCCTTCGTTGTGACCGTGGTTTTGATCGCTAGAGTGTCATGATCTGGAACGTCATCCCGCCTCCCGGCTAGTCGCCGACGACCACGACATCGGGAATCTCGTAACGCTCGGTCCCGATCGAAATCAGGTTGAGGTCGGAATCGCGTCGCGATCTGATCTGCGCCTTCGCCGAACCGTCGGCCTGGTTGGCGTCGAAGCCGATCGGCTTGCCCGCAGTGTCGAAGAAGATCGCGCGCTGTCCGCCGCCCGGCCAGAAGATCGTGACCGTCGCGCTTCCGTCGCCAGAGCGCACGACCCCGAAACGGCATTCGGTGGTCGGTTGCCCGGCACTACGCGCACAGGGCACGGTCCCCGTGGCGTTGAAGTTCGTTCCGGCGACGAGCGCGTCGCCGCCCTCATCGCTCACTTCGTCGGCGGGCGCGGGAACCGGCGCGGTCATGCCGCGCGCGGCCGGGACGGAAATCAGCGTCACGCCGTCGACTTCGCCGACGACCTTGCCGGCAATCGTCGTGATCGCGGTCGCGGCCGGATCGCCGGGGCGGCCGGGGCAGCCCACAAGCGCCGCCGAATCGTCGAGAAAGTCGGAGGTTGCCGCCGATTCGCCGACGCGGCGGCATGGTGCGCCGGGGGCCGGATAGCCGTCGCCGACGGTGACAAGCGATGCGGGCCAGGCGAATTCGTCCGCGGGTTTCTTCGCGTCGGGGCTGCCCGACCCGCAAGCCGACAAGGATATGATGGCGATGCCCGCGAGCAGGGTGGGAGCGGATTTCCGGACGGTCATCATTGTCCTCCTCGAAACGCGATCGGGCAACATATGAACAGCGGACAGGATCGGGAAAAGCGATGTTTCGCCCCCTGTCTCCCAATGTTCATCGCTTTTGCAAGTTTCAATTCAATGATACATGGATGGAAACCGGTTGCAAGTTCAAACCCGGCCCCAACTATACTGAATCTATTCGTACCGACTGCATGAGCTGCCGGTCCCGATGTGAGGAGCAAAGGTGATGAGGAAGACCCTGATGGCCGCCGTCCTGGTTGCCGCGCTCGCCGTGCCGTCGCTGGCGCAGGCGCCGATCCGCACCGAACGCGTGCAATTTGCCAAAGGCGCTTCGTCGAAGGCGATCAAGGCGTCGATCAAGGGGTATCAGACGGTCGACTATGCGCTCGGCGTGCGGGCCGGACAGACGATGACGGTAACGCTGACGACGAGCAATGCGTCGGCCTATTTCAACATCATCGCGCCGGGCGCCGACGCCGCGCTGTTCACCGGATCGATCGACGGCAACCGTGCCAGCGTCCAGATCCCGTCGAGCGGCGATTACAAGGTGCGCGTCTACCTGATGCGCAACGCCGCGCGCCGGAACGAGACCGCGAATTACACGCTGACGATCGGCGTCAGGTGATCGTCTTTCGCGTGCTCGCGGCGCTTTATGCGCTGCTGTGCCTGATCGCGCTCCTGTTCGTTCCGGCGAGTATCTATGGCTGGTTCGGCGTTGCACAGGATCCGCTGGGCGGCGTGTTCGCGATCCTGCTTGCGCTGCCGTGGAGTGCCGCGTTCGGGCATTTGCCGACCTTGGGGACCGCCGCCACGATGGTCTTGCTGATCGCCGCGATGGCGCTCAACATCCTGATCCTGCTCGGGATCGGCAGGCTGGCCGCGCGGTGGCGGCCCAAGCTTTAGAGGGAAGATTTCTTTGGCATTGCACCTGATTCCGCTCGGCCTGTTTGCGCTGTCGGTCGCCCTCCCCACGAGCGCACTCGCGCAGGGCGCGCATGCGACGTCGGCGGTCGAGCTGGCACGCGAGGCCGGGCGGCTGCAGCCCGGCCAGTGGGTTTGGGCGCCCGAAATTTCGCCGAAGGGCCCGGTCCTCGTCGTCGTCGACCTGTCGGCACAGGTCGCGACCGTCTATCGCAACGGCGTGCGGATCGGGGTCTCGACGGTCTCGAGCGGGAAGCCGGGGCATGAAACACCGACGGGGGTGTTCACGATCCTCCAGAAGGACCCGCACCATCGGTCGAGCACCTATAACAATGCCCCGATGCCCTATCAGGAACGGCTGACGTGGGACGGCGTCGCGCTCCATGCCGGCGGGCTGCCGGGTTATCCCGAAAGCCACGGCTGCGTGCACCTCCCGCTCGAATTTTCCAAACTGCTGTTCGGGACGACCCAGCTCGGCGGGACGGTGATCGTCAGCGGACGGGCGGGCGAGCCGATCGGCGGGGCCTCGGCGGGGGTCTTCAGCCCCGCCGGTGAACGGCGCGGGACGCATGTGCCGCTCGCCCCCGACGAAAGCTATCGCTGGCAACCCGAATTGTCGCCGACGGGGCCGCTGACGATCATCCTGTCGCGCAGCGACGGGCGCGCGATCGTGATGCGCAACGGGATCGAGATCGGCCGCGCGCGCGTCGAACTACCCGATCAGAATTTCGAAACGCATGTGCTGAGCTACATCGCGGGCGCGGGCGGCGCCGAAGGGCATTGGACCTATGTCGCGGTCCCGGGGCACGATGGCGACCAGGGGCGGCCGCTCGATATGAGCATCGCCGACAAGGCGCGGATTCCTGAAGCCTTTCGCAAGGCGGTGCTCGGTGCGGTCACCTCGGGGACGACGATGCTGGTGACGCAGGCGCCCGTGCTGCCCGCGTCCACCGGCGGCAAGCTGACCGTGCTGGCGAGCGAAGAAGCGAAATGATGCGCGCGCCGCGCATCGCGGCCCTCGCGCTGGCCATGCTGGCGGCGTTGCCTGCGTATGGGCAGCCGGCGGCGGTGCCGCCGCCCCCCGACCAGCCGGTCATCGATTGCGCGCGACCCGTCTATGCGATCGACACGATGATCTGCGACGATCGCGACCTGGGCGCGGCGAATGCCGAAATGAACGGCCTGTTGGCGGGGCTGTCTTTCGCCGGGCTCGATCCCGACCGCATCGAGCCGCAGGCCGACTGGGTGCGGCGCCGCGCTCTGTGTGCGCTCCAGTCCGACGGGCGCGCCTGTGTCGCCGGTGCCTTCGCCGAACGCCTTGCGATATTGCGGGCGCTGCGCGGTCCTGCCGCGGCGAACGCCACGAAGGCGCAGTGCCGCGGCGCGGGGCGAGCGGAGGGCATGACGGTCGAGCGATATCCCCCCGCGATCCTGTTGCGCGACACCGAAGGCCGCGTGCGCCTCGTCGCGGTGGCGCCGGGGGCGTCGTCGTGGCGTCCCTTCGTCATCATCGAACGCGATGCGGGCCGGCAGCTCGTGATGAAAGCGAAGGCGGCGCGGACAAGCTGCAAGATCGCGCGAGCGGCCCGATAGTGGGGGACGCGTCCATCGATCCCGCGAAATCAGGGCCTTTTGGCGAGCAACCACCTTTGGGCTGACACGTTGACCCGGTGATTGCGAAAGGAAAACAGGATGCGAAATCTCTTTCTCCCGCTCGTTCCGCTGGCGCTCGTCGCGGCGTGCACCGACAAGAATGATGCCGCCGAGGACAAGATGGAACGCACCGCCGAGAAGAGCGCGATCGCGGCCGGTCCGGCTCCCGTCGCCCTCGGCCTCAGCGAAGCGCAGCTCCTCGATGCCGAACTGATCGGCAGCGACGGTACCGAACTTGGCGACGTCGCCGCAGTGATCAAGGATGCGGGCGGCAAGGTCGACCGGCTGCTCGTCGAGATCGAGGACAGCCATCCCGACCGCTTCGTCCATGTCCCGGTCGCGGGGCTCAAGACACTCGTGCGCGGCGATGACACCGACCTGTCGACGCCGATGACCAAGGCCGAACTTGCCGCCTTGCCCGAGGTCAAGCTTCCCGCGCCTTGAGCGTGAGGGGCAGTCCGGCGGTGAGCAGGACGACCTCGTCCGCCGATGCGGCGACCGCCTGGTTGATCTGTCCCGCCGCATCACGGAACTGCCGGGCGAGCGCATTGTCGGGGACGATGCCCAGCCCGACCTCGTTGGCGACGAGGATCAGCGATCCCTCGAACCGGGCGACCGCGGCGCAGAGCCCGGCGGTCGCGGCGGGGATGTCGGCGTCGGCGAGCAGCAGGTTAGACGCCCACAGCGTGAGGCAATCGACGAGCACAACCGCCCCGCCGTCGTTGAGCGCATCGATTGCGGCGGGCAGGTCGCGGGGCGCCTCGACGGTGCGCCAGCGCGCGTCGCGGTCAGCGCGGTGCTGCGCAATCCGCGCACGCATCTCGTCGTCGAACGCCTCCGCCGTCGCGACGAAGACGGGTTTTTCTCCCGCCGCTTCGGCGCGGGCTTGCGCATAGCGACTCTTCCCCGACCGCGCGCCGCCGATCACGAACAGTACGGTCATGCGCCCGCCTCCGCGATCCGCAGCAGCCCGTCGATGTCGGCGTGCGCGGCGAATTCTTCCGCGATTTCATCGAGCGCGGCATCGAGGTCGGCGGCATAGTCGCGCCCACCGCCTGCGACGCCGATCCGGGCGAGCAATGCGCGCCGCATGTCGGACGATGCGAACAGGCCGTGCAGATAGGACCCGATCACATTGCCGCCCCGGTTGATCGCGCCGTCGTATGCGCCGTCGTCGAGCCGCGCAAAGGGGCGCTCGATACCGGGACCCGAGGTTTCGCCCATGTGCATTTCATATCCCTCGATCGCCGCACCGAGCGCGGTGCCGCGGATATGGCGCAGCGTCTTCGCTGGCGAGAGTGTCGTTTCGACGTCGAGCAGGCCGAGCCCGTCGATGGCCGCCGGTTCGCCTTCGAGCCCGAGGGGGTCGGCGATACGCCGCCCGAGCATCTGATAGCCGCCGCAGAGGCCCACGATCAAACCGCCGCGCCGGTGATGCGCGAGGATGTCGATATCCCAGCCCTCGGCGCGCAGCGCGGCCATGTCGGCAATCGTCGCCTTCGAACCGGGCAGGACGATCACTGCGGCCTCGGCGGGGATCGGCCGGCCGGGCGGCACCATGACGAGTTCGATCCCGGGTTCGAGCTTCAGCGGGTCGAGATCGTCGAAGTTCGAGATGCGCGGCACGATCGGGCACGCGATCAGCTTGCGCCCCTCGCGCGGATCGGCGGGGCGCTCGAGGATCACCGCATCCTCGCTCGGCAGGCGCGCGGCCGCTTTCAGCCAGGGAATGACCCCGAATCCGGGCCAGCCGCTGCGCGCCTCGATCGCGCGATAACCATCGTCGAACAGCGCGGGGTCGCCGCGGAACTTGTTGATCAGGAAGCCGCGGATCATCGCGGCGTCTTCCGCCTCGATCACCGCGCGCGTGCCGACGAGCGAGGCGATCACGCCGCCGCGGTCGATATCGCCGATCAGCACGACGGGGACGTTCGCGGCGCGCGCGAAGCCCATGTTCGCGATATCGCCCGCGCGCAAATTGATCTCGGCGGGCGATCCCGCGCCCTCGACGACCACGATGTCGCATGTCGCGCGCAGCCGGTCATAGCTTTCGAGCACCTCGGTCATCAGCGCGCCGCGCGCTTCGCGGAAATTACCGCTGCCGAGCGTGCCGCGCACGCGGCCGTGGACGATCAATTGCGACGTGCGGTCGGCCTGCGGCTTCAGCAGCACCGGGTTCATGTCGCTGTGCGGCGCCACCCGGCACGCGATCGCCTGCAGCGCCTGCGCGCGCCCGATCTCGCCGCCGTCGGCGGTGACCGCGGCATTGTTCGACATATTCTGCGGCTTGAACGGACGGACGCGGAGCCCGCGGTTGGCGAGCGCGCGGCACAGCGCGGCGACGAGCACCGACTTGCCGACGTCGGAGCCGGTACCCTGCAGCATCAGCGCAGCCACAGCGCGCCTCCCGCGATCAGCCACAGCAGCAGGCAGGCGCGCACAAAGATGGCGAGCGCGCGGTCGATGTCCTCGCCGCCCGCGTCGCTGCTGCTGTCGCCGATCCATGGTTTGTCGTGCATGACGCCGTCATAGGCGATTGGCCCCGCGAGCCGAAGCCCGAGTGCGCCTGCCATCGCCGCCTCGGGCCAGCCGGCATTGGGCGACGCATGTTTGCGTGCATCGCGCCACAGAATGCGCCAACCGCCCCCGCCCGCGAGGCACAGCAGCACGCCCGACAGGCGCGCCGGAATCCAGTTGGCGAAATCGTCGGTCCGCGCGGCGGCCCAGCCAAAGGCACGCCATCGGTCCTCGCGGTGGCCGATCAGGCTGTCGGCGGTATTCACCGCCTTATACGCCCACACGCCGGGCAGGCCGAGGAGGAGGAGCCAGAAGAGCGGCGCGGCGACGCCGTCGCAAAAGCTTTCGGCGAGGCTTTCGATCGCCGCGCGCGTGACGCCGCATTCGTCGAGCGCGGCGGTGTCGCGCCCGACGATCATCCCGACGGCGGCGCGCGCGCCGGTCAGGTCGCCCGCGTCGATCCGCTCGCCGACCGCGCGGACATGGTCGAACAGGCTGCGCTGCGCGAGTGCGGGCCAGGCGAGGATCGCAACCCCGACCCACCCCCACGTGCCGAAGGCAGTGAGCAGCAGGTGCTGCGCGGCCCAGCCCAGACCCGCCGCGACGAGAAGCAGGATGAGCAGTGTCATAATGCCGAGCGCGCGCCGCGTCGCGAAGCGATAGGCGCGCCGGTTCCATCGCGCCTCGCAGTCACCGATGACGCGCGCGAACAGCCCGACCGGATGGCCGATGCGGTCGTAGAGCGGCTTGGGCCAACCAAACGCCGCGTCGAGCGCAAGCGCGGTGAGCGCGACGGGTTCAGCCATCGACGAGCGCCGCGTCGAGCCGCTCCAACGCAACGGCATCGGCGGGAAGGCCGAGGCGCAGCCAGCGCGGCTGGTCGGCGAAGGGACGGGTCAGGATCGCGCACCGGGCGAGCCGCTCGAACAGCGCATGCGCATCGTCGACCTCGATCAGGCGAAAGAGCGGGCAGGCGCCCACCGGACGATGGCCCCGGCGAACCAGCATCGCATCGAGCGCGGCCGCCTCTTCGCCAAGGCGCTGCCGCGCCGCGGCGATCCAGCCGGCGTCGGCATAGGCGGCGGTGCCGATCGCGATCGCCGCCGCCGACAAGGGCCATGCGCCCAGCCGTTCGCGCAATGCTGCGACGATCGCCTGCGGGGCGAGGACGAAGCCGAGCCGCACCCCCGCAAGGCCAAAGAATTTACCGAACGAGCGGAAGACGACGAGCCGCCGACCGTCGCCCGCCGACGCCGCGATGCTTGATGCCGGATCGGCGTCGGCGAAGGCTTCGTCGACCAGCAGCCAGCCGGATCGGCGTTCGAGCAAATCCTGCATCGCACCGGCGGCGAGGGCGCGGCCGTCGGGATTATTCGGATTGGCGAGGATCAGGTGGCCAGCGCGGTCGCCCATATCGGGCCAGGTCACCGCCGCGCTGCCCGCGATCATCGCGCCATGCGTGCGATAGCCGGGGGCCATATGCTGCGCGGGGCCGCCGATGAGGGCACCGACAAGGCGCAGGCCGATTTCGGTGCCGGGCACTGCGCAGACATGGCGCGCATCGACGCCGAAATAGCCGGCGGCAACCGCTTCGAGCCGCGCGAGATCCTGCGTGTCGGGCAGTCGCTGCCAGTCGAACGCCATGGTCGCGGCACCCGGCCAGGGATGCGGGTTGATCCCCGTCGACAGGTCGATCCAGTCGGCACCGCCGAAACGACGCTTCGCGGCTTCGAGGCCCCCGCCGTGCCAGGTCCAGGGGTCGCTCATGCCATATGCGCCAGCAGCAACGCCGCGGCGAGCAGCAGGCTTTCGCCGATCTCGATCCCCGCGCCGTGCCCATCGCCCGAAATCCCGCCGATCTTGCGCAGCAGCCACCAACCCCAGAGGAGGAAGACGAGCGGCGCGACCAGCAGCGACGGCAACGCCCATGCCGCTGCGACGAGCGCGAGGCTCCAGAACAGGAAATCGAGCGGACGCACGGCGTTGCGGAAACGCGAGCCCAGTCCGGCGTGGAGGTCGGGCAGCGCGCGCGACCAGACGAGCGGGCCGATCCGCGCGGCAAAGGGTATGAGCGCGATGGCAACGAACGCTTGGCCGTCGAGCAGCGCGTGGAGCAGCACGAGCTTCGTCATCAGTTGCAGCGCAATCGCGACCACCGCGAAACTGCCGACATGCGGGTCGCCGAGCACGGCGATGAGGCGTTCGCGGTCCTTATGCGCCGCGCCGCTCGCATCGGCGATATCGCCGAGCCCGTCGAGATGGAGCGCGCCGGTGACTGCAACCCACAGGACCAGCGCGGCGAGCGCCCCCGTCCATGGATCGATCCGTGCGCCCGCCCAGCCCGCGCCCGCGACGAGCGCGCCGACGATCAGCCCGACGGCGGGAAACCAGCGCATCGACGCCGCGAACTCGTCGCTCGACACCGTTACGCGCGGCGTCGGCAGCCGCGTCAGGAACTGGATCGCGACGATGAGGCCCTTCATGGATAGAGCCCCGCGATCTGCGCGCCCGGCCGTTCGCCGGGCCAGACGCGGAGCGAAAGCAGCGAGGCATAAGGGAGGTCGAACGCCCAAAGCTGGCGCTGGTCGAACCCGCACAGGGCGTGGAGCGCGGCACGCATCGCGCCGCCGTGGGTGACGATGAGCGTCGGGACGGGCGCGAGGTCGGCGAGGGCGGCCGACACGCGCGTGACGAGCGCCGACCAGCGCTCGCCGCCCGGCGGCGGATTTGCGTCGGGATCATCCCAGAAACGGCCGAGCGCGTCCGGATCGACCGCGCTGCCCGGCTTGCCGTCCCACGCGCCGAAATCGAGTTCGCGCCAGCGCGGATCGATGGCGAGCGGTATGCCCGCGGCCGCGCCGATTACTTCGCCCGCCGCGCGGCTGCGCCGCAGGTCCGTTGCGATCAGCCGCTCGATGCCGAGGCCGCCGGCTTGCGCCGCGCACGCGGCGATGCCGTCCGCTGTCGGTGCGCCATCGGTGCGGCCCATCAGCAATCCCGGCGTTTCGGGCGCGCCGTGGCGCAGCAGATGGAGCGCGAAATCGCTCACAGCGATGCCGAAACCTGCGCTTCGGCAAAGGTCGCCATCCGGTCGTGCGCCGCGAGCGCGCTGCGCACGATATTCGCGGCGACCGCGGCGCCGCTGCCTTCGCCCAGCCGCATGTCGAGCGACAGCAAAGGATCGAGCCCGAGCAGCGCGAGCAGGCGCTTGTGCCCCGGCTCGGCCGAACAATGGCCCGCGATGCAATGGCCCGCGATTGCGGGATTGTCGGCGGCGAGCGGCGCAATCGCCGAGGTGCAGATAAAGCCGTCGAGCAACACCGGCACGCCGAGCTGGCGCGCGCGCAGGATCGCGCCGGCGATCGCCGCAATCTCGCGCCCGCCGACACGGCGTAACGTCTCGAACGCCGACCGCGGCGCATCCATGTGAAAGGCGAGCGCGCGTTCGATGACCTCGACCTTGCGCGCGACGCCTTGCCCGTCGACGCCGGTGCCGGGGCCGACCCATCCCGCCACGCCGCCGGCGAGGCTACGCGCGCATAGCGCCGCGGCAGCGGTCGAATTGCCGATGCCCATCTCGCCGAGGATGATCAGGTCGAGATCGGCGTCGACGACCGCGGCGCCGCGGTTCAGCGCATCGAGGCATTCGGCCTCGCTCATCGCTGCATCGACCGTAAAGTCGGCGGTCGGCCGGTCTAGGTCGAGTGCGACGACCGTCAGCTCAAGCGCCGCTGCGCCCGACAGGGCGTTGATCGCGGCGCCGCCGTTCGCGAAATTGGCGACCATCTGTGCGGTAACGCTGGGCGGAAACGCACTGACGCCGTGGACGGTGACGCCATGATTGCCCGCGAAGATCGCGGCGCGGGCGTGGGTGATTTTCGGCCGCGCCTTGCCTTGCCAGCCGGCGAAAAAGATAGCCAATTCTTCGAGCCGCCCCAGCGAACCCGCGGGCTTGGTCAACTCGCCCTGCCTGATGCGTGCGTCGGCCGCGGCCCCGTCATCGGGTTCCCGCAAGTTCGCGAGCGCGAGCTCGAAGGCATGGGCGGAAGCAAAACTGGTCATTCGGCGACGAATCCTGGTGGCGGGGTACGCGTGATGAAATGCCCTTTGACGCCCTCGGGCCAAAGCGAAAAGGGGACGCGGCCATGCTCGCTCGCGGCATAGTGGACGGCATAGTCGAGGATCGCGCGCGCCGACGCTTCGTCGCCGGTGAACCGGCCGAGGACATATCCGACCTTGTCGGGCGCGCGCAGGTGGACGGTGCAATGGTCCTGGCACGCGAAGAGGCACGCCATTTCCTGCACCGCGATGCCGGCGTAGCGCGGCTCGTCCCGCTTGAGGCTTTTCAAGGCCTCGACGAGCCGCGCACCGCCACGCACGCCTGTCGCGTCGTCCCGGGACGTGCGGCTGTGGCGGCAGGTGTTGCACACCACGACCGCCGGGCCCGGGTCGACGCGCGTCAGCATCAGGCGGCTGCCGCTTTCGGCGGCGCCGGGACCCCGATCGCGACGAGCGCGCGATACAGGGCATAGAGTCCGATCAGGATCGCACCGTTACGCACGAACTGTTCGGCGAGCAGGTCGGGCGCCATCGCGGTATGCAGCCCGCCGAGGACGAGCGCCCAGCCGAGGATGATCGCCTTGAACGCCGTGAACCCCGCCGCATAGGCGAGGCCGAGCCGCGCCGCGACCGAACGGTAGGGGAGCGCCTGCAACGCCGCATAGCTTGCGAGCGCCGATCCCACCGCCGCGGTACCGAGCCCGGCGCCCCACGCGAGCGTGCTTCCGTCGCGCGGATAACCGAGCAGGAAAAAGCCGACGAACTGGCTCGCCGCCCACGCGAGCAGCATCAGGGCGATGCCGCCCCGGCGGTGCATATGCACCGCCGCGAGCGCCGCGAGCGAGGGAAAGGGCGTCGCGCAGCCCAGCGCGAGCGTCGTCACTGTGCTCGCCGCGGTGAGCAACGACACCCAGAGCGCCGACGCGCCGCGCTGCGACAACGCGGCCATCAGAAGCGCCCCCTTATGCCGGCATAGATGCTGCGGCCGAGCGAGCCATAGCGGAACGCGGTCATATATTGCTCGTCGAAGATATTCTCGGCGCGCGCGAACAGCTTGACCTCGTCCGACAGCGCGAATTCCGCGCGCAGGTCGACGAGCGTATAGTCGTCGAGCCGCTGGGCGTTGCTCGCATTGTCATAGCTTTTGCCCGACCAGCGCACCGCCGCGCCGAGTTCGAGTCCGAAGTCGAAGCCATAGCTTGCCGAGGCGTTGGCGGTATTGCGCGGACGGCGCGGCAGCCATTTGCCGAAATTGGCGGTACCCGGCGACCGGTCCTCGGCGACGATCCAGCTGTAATTGCCGTCGATCTTCAGCCCGCCGAGCGCCAGTGCGGCGGTGGCTTCGACCCCGTGCGCCTCGCTGCGCGCGACGTTCGAATAATAGCCGAAACGCCGCGTCGTCGGGTCGCCCGGCACGAAACACATCGGGTTGGTCGTCGTCGACGAACAGCTGTTGTAGATGATCTGGTTCTTCGTCTTGCGGTCGAACCAGGTCGCGCCGACGACGAATTTGCGGTCGAACAGATATTGTTCGATGCCCGCTTCCCAGCCATGCGCCTCTTCGGGGTCGAGCCCGACATTCCCGTACTCGCTGAACTGCTGGTAGAGCGACGGCGCCTTGAACCCTTCGCCATAGCTCGCGCGCAGCACCGTGCCGGTCGACAGGCGCCACACGCCGCCCGCAGCGAACAGCGTCTGGCTGCCAAAGCTGTCATGATCGTCGTAGCGGACGCCGCCGTTGAGCGTGAGCCCGTCCACCGGCTCGACGCTGAGCTGGCCATAGACGCTCGTCAGCTCGGCCTTGCCGCGCGCGAAGGCGGGTAGCGGTGTGGCGAGCGAGGCCGCGGGCGAACGGCTGCGGAAATCCGACCGTTCATTCTCGGCCCCGAAGATCGCGGTGATGCGATCGGTAAAATCGAAGCTGCCCTGATATTCCCAGCGCTTGTTCTTGCCGTCGGCCTCGAAGCTTTGCGGACGCGCGCGGTCGGGGTTGAAATTGTCGCGGTTGGTGTCGGTATAGGCGTAAGCGACGCGGTTGCGGAAGCGCCCGTCCGCGAGGTCGAAATTCAGCCCCGCATAACCGACGAATTCCTTGTTGAGCCCATAGTCGTTGCTGTCGACGTTGAAGCCGTCGAATTCGACCCGGCCGCTCGAATAATAGCCGCGCACATCGACGCTGACATTGTCGGCGAGCGCCAGTTCGGCGCGGCCCGACACGCTGTGGTTGCGATAGCCGTCGCGCTCGACCCCGCCGAACGCCTTTGCGTGCGACGAAATGCCGTCGGTGGTGAAGCGCTGGCCGCCGATGCGCCAGCTCAGAGGTCCGGTACGGCCCCCGATCGCCGCGCGCGCGTTCACGGTCTCGCGCGATCCGGCCTCGAGATCGAAGCTGCCTTCGAGGCTCTTTTCGGGCGAGGCGGTCACGACGTTGACCACGCCGCCGATCGCCTGGCTACCCCACAGGATCGACTGCGGCCCGCGCAGCACCTCGATGCGCGCAATGTCGCCCGCGAGCAAATTGGTGAAGTTGAAGCCGCCGCCGGTCGACGACGGGTCGTTGAGCTTCACCCCGTCGATCACGACGACGCTATGCTCGGATTCGGCGCCGCGAATGCGCAGCGAGGTCGACGTGCCGTACCCGCCGTTGCGCGAGATGCTGATGCCCGGCGTGCGGAGCAGGAGTTCGGTCACCCCGATGTCCTGCGCGCGGTCGATCGCTTCCTTGTCGAGCACCGCGATCGACGAGGGCACCTCGTCGAGCGTCAGCGGTGCGCGCGTTGCGGTGACGATGATGCTGTCGCCATCGGCGGCGACGGCGTGCGCGGTCGCCGCTTCGTCGGCGGCCGCGGCGGAGGAGGCCGCGACGGCGGCAAGGCAGATCGAACTTCGGAAAATCACTTTGAACATTGGGTACCCCATCGACAAGGCCGCCCATGTGCACGGTCGATGCGGTTGTCCCGGGGACGCACGCCATCGCCCGCGCCCATGCGCAGCCAACTTTGTCGTCATGCGGGTTCACCCCCGTCCGCCCGGCACACCCTGTCCGGTCGAAAGACGACGGCGACGGGCAGGTCTCCTGGCTTGCGGGTCAGCGCCGGTCGGCCGCCTTCTCGAGACCGGAATCCCAATGGCAAGTGGCCGATGGCTCGCCGCGTACAGTTGCAGGGGCAGCCGGGGTTTTCCCGTTCCCTCTTCGTCCCCGTCGCCGGGGAACCTGTCGCTTGCCGCGGCCGTTAGCCCGATTTCCGGGGCGCGGTCAATTGCTGCAATGCAGCAGGGCGTTCGTCAGAACAGCCCCGGCAGGTCGCGCTGTGCCGCGCTTGGCCGGTCGGCCATCAGCATTTCTGGCCGCTCGGGCGCCAATGACCGGCTGCTGCGCGCGGCGGCGCCGGCGCTCGCGCCGGCGATGCGCGTGGTACAGGCGGTCCCGGACAGGAAGCCGATCGCCGCGCGCACCGATGCTTCGCGGGGATCGCCGAGCGGCAGGCTCAGGTCGTCGTTCGCGGCGCAGCTGTTCGCGATCTTGGGCGCCAGCCCGTCATAATAGTCGCTTGCGCCGGCCGAATTGGCGGTCGCAAAGGCGATCACGCGCATCCGGTCGTCGCACTCCGCCCGGTCGAGCGCGATCTGGCCGACGGGCTTGCCATAGGTGTTGGCGCCGACGAGCGTCATGTTGGTACCGAGATAGGGCAGCATCGAATTGATCACGAGCTCGCTCGCCGATGCGGTCGATCCGGTGCCGATGAAGGCGATGCGCGTCGGTGCGATCGATTCGGGCTGCGCGGCGAAATAGCGCGTTTCATTGTTCGCCGACGCCTTCGACGGCCGGAAGACCATCTGCGAGAAAACCTCGCTCGAGGTGCGATTGCGCCCGAGCAGGTCGCCCATCAACCCGGCGGTCGAAACGAGCCCGCCGCCATTGTAGCGGAAGTCGATGATGACGTCGGTCACCCCCTGGTTCCGGAAATTCAGGAACGCCGTGCGAAGCTGCGGGTCGGCGGACGAGATGAAGCTGCGCAGGTTGATATAGCCATAGTTCCGCCCGCCCTCGCTGATGATCTTTGCACCATAGCGGTCGGAAACGGGGTCGAGCGAATAGTCGGCCTTGGCCACCGTGACGTCGCGCGTGCCGGCGGCGTCGGTGATGCGCAGCACGCGGCTCACGCCCGGATCGTTCGGGCCGAGCGCATTGGTCAGCCCCGCGGTCCCTTCGGACGCGACGATGCTCGATACGCTGCGCACGGTGCCGGCGGTCGTGCCGATCCCGACGATCGCGGTCCCGCGATCGATCCCCGCGGCAAAGGCGGGCGCGCCTTCATAGGCTTCGGCGATGACGATCCGCTGGTTCGCCGCATCATAGGCCATGCGAACGCCGAATCCGGCGCTCGATCCGTTGGCGTAGAAGGCGTTCTCCTCGGCGATCGAGGTGATGTAGGTGAAGAAACGGTCCTTGTTCAGTGCCCGCGCGGGCGCGACCAGCGCGTCGATATAGGATTGGACGGTGCCATGGCTCGCCGGATTGACGCCGCTCGCGACGTCGTTCGGGAACAGATACCATTCGTCGATCACCGCCTTGGCGAAGGACTGGCGCGCGGAGAGGCCGCAGTTAGCGGTCGGGGTCGGCGTCGGTGTCGGGGTGGGCGGAACGGTGATCGGGCCCCCGCTTCCGAGGCTGCCGTCGCCGCCTCCACCGCACGATGCCAGCATCAGCGCTGCCAGTGTCACGGCCGCGACCGACTGCCTCGACTTGCCCATCAATATTCTCCCCCGGATGCGACCCATTCGCGTTCTATTCCGTCTCCGCTTCCGCCCCGTCGCCGCGGCCTTTGAAGCCCTGCGCGATGACATAGAGTTCGGGCGACCCCTTGCGGCTCGCCGGCGGCTTGGCGTGCTTTACCGTCGAAAAATGACGTTTGAGTAAAGTCAGAAGTTCGCGGTCAGCGCCGCCGGCGAACACCTTGGCGACAAAGGCGCCGCCGGGCTGCAAATTCTGCACCGCGAAATCGGCGGCGGTCTCGGCCAGCCCGATCGTGCGGAGGTGGTCGGTCTGCGGATGGCCTACGGTGTTCGCCGCCATGTCCGAAATCACGAGATCGGGGGCGCTGCCGAGCGCCTCGATCAGCGCGTCGGGCGCCGCATCGTCCATGAAATCCATCTCGAGGATCGCGACGCCCTCGATCGGTTCGCAGTGGAGCAGGTCGATCCCCGCGACGCGCGCGCGCGGGTTCGCCTTGCGCACGACCTGCGACCAGCCGCCGGGCGTGATGCCCAGGTCGACGACCGCGCGCGCTTTCTTGAGGAAGCCGAACTTGTCGTCGAGTTCGATCAGCTTGTACGCGGCGCGCGAACGATAGCCCTCGGCCTGTGCGCGGCGGACATAGGGGTCGTTGAGCTGGCGTTGCAGCCAGCGCGTCGACGACACGCTGCGTTTGCGTGCGGTCTTGACGCGCACGTGCAGGCCGCCCCGGCCGCCGCCACCTTTTCCGCTGCCGCCGCTCATTTGCGATACTCGCGGCGGGTGACCGGAATGTCTCGGCCCTGCACCGCAAGGCAGCGCAATATGCCCTCGCGGATGCCGCGGTCGGCGACGCCGACGCGGGCCGCGGGCCACAGGTCGATGATGCTTTCGAGGATCGCGCAGCCGGCGACGACCAGGTCGGCGCGCTCGCGGCCGATGCACGCGATCTCGGCGCGGTCGGCGATGCTCGCGTCGGCAAGGCGGCGGCTGATGTCGCGCATCGCATCCGACGGGACGACGAGCCCGTCGACCGCGCGACGGTCGTAGCGCGGCAGGTCGAGGAAAACGCTGGCGAGCGTCGTCACCGTGCCGCTGGTTCCGAGCAGGCGGAGCGGTTGGCCAGCGAAGCGTTCGGCGCGCCCGGCAAAGGCGGCAAAGGCCTCGCGCGTCACTTCGCGCATATGCGCATAGGCGGCCTGGCGCCCGGCAAGGCTGTCCTCGGGCAGCGGGGCGTGCTCGGTCAGCGACACGACGCCCCACGGCACGCTGATCCAGTCGTGGATCTTGACGTCATGGTCGGACACGTCGACGTGCATCAGTTCGGTCGAACCGCCGCCGATATCGAAGATCAGCGCCGGACCGTCGCCGGGCTCCATCAGGTTATGGCAGCCGAGGACGGCAAGGCGCGCCTCTTCGGCGGCCGAAATGATGTCGAGGACGATGCCGGTTTCGCGGCGGACGCGCTCGGCGAGTTCCTCGCCATTGGTCGCGCGGCGGCATGCTTCGGTCGCGACTGCGCGCGACAGCGAAACGTGACGGCGGCGGAGCTTGTCGGCGCAGATCGCGAGCGCCGCGACGGTGCGGTCCATCGCCGCATCGCTGATCTTCCCGGTGCCGTGCAGGCCTTCGCCGAGCCGGACGATGCGCGAAAAGGCGTCGATCACGACAAGCTCGCCATTTTGCGGTCGCGCGATCAAAAGCCGGCAATTGTTGGTGCCAAGGTCGATCGCGGCATAGCTACGCGGCCGCGTGACCGGCATCGGGCGCGCATCGCCGCCCGCCTTGTTTCGTCCTTTTACCGCCGGGCCGGGCCGCGGCGGTCGCCTCGATGGCGCTGCCATTTGCCGCATGGCTATTATTACCTGTCTGCTCACGCGCCCGCAAAACCGCGGGCGTGCACTTGGCGGCAAACCTAGGCTTCCCCGGCCTTTATGGCAAGCTTCTCCTCCCGCGGCGGCACGGCGCAAAGAAAACCCCGCCCGGCGCGGGGCCGGACGGGGTGAAAGGGGGAGAGGAATTATTGGGGGTCGGGACTGCCTCTTAACGGCAGCCGTCATTCCCCTTGTCGATCGCGCGGCCGGCGATGGCGCCGACGGCGCCGCCGATGATCGTGCCGACCGTACGGTCGCCGCGGCCGGCGATTTCATGACCGGCAAGGCCGCCCGCGATCGCACCGATCACGGTGCCGCCGGTGCCCTTGTCGCACTGGCGATAGTTGCGGCGGTCGCCACGATAAGAGCGACGGTCGTTGCGGTAATCGCGGCGGTTGTCGCGGCGATAGTCGCGGCGGTCATAGCGACGGTCGTCGCGATCATAGCCGCTGTAATAGCTCGAATAGCCGTCACGGTCGTAATAGCCGTTCTGCGCCGCGGCGGGAGCCGCCATGCCCAGCGTCGCGGTGGACATCAGGGCGGCGATCGAGAGGGTCACCATCTTTTTCATTGTCGTTCTCCTTCGTCGTCATTGGCCCGACTGGGCTTTGTCGATGAAACGGTTTTGCCCGATTCGCATTGAGCGAAGCCTGAACATGGTTGTTGGCCAATGTTCAGCTTTCTGCGGTGAACTGCTTTCCTTTCCGGCAGCGGCGCCTTAACCCCGCGGCGATGCGCCGCCTGCTCCTCGCCGCCCTGATTTTCCTTGCCGTCGGCCCGGTGCCCGGCGCCGTGATACGCTATCCGCAGGAAGACCTGACCCAGAGCGCCGCGGCGCGCCCACTGGCCTTCGCGCCCGAAGAAGGCGGGGGCATGCGCTTTGTGCGTGGTTGGCGTCTCGTCAGTCCGCACAGTCGTTTCGGGGGTTTCTCGGCGATTGCGCGCACCGCGCCGGGGCAGTTCCTGCTGATCGGCGACAATGGCTATTCGACCCGCCTGTCGCTCGATAAGCGCGGGGCGGTTTCGGATGTCTCGATTCACGCGCTGCCGACGATCGATGGCCGCCCGGCTCGCAAGGCGGCCGCCGATACCGAGGCGATGTTCGTCGACGCGGCCAGCGGCAAGGTCTGGGTCGCGCTCGAAGGCATCAACGCGATATGGCGGCTCGATCCGGGGCTTTCGCAGATCGAATCGCGCCGCAAGCTCCCCGGACCGCGCTGGCCCGCGAATCGCGGGCCCGAAGCGATGGCGCGGCTCGCCGACGGGCGGACCGTGGTATTTTCGGAGGATGCCGACGACGATCCGCGCGGGCGCGCGGCGTTGATCTACAGCGGCGATCCCGCCGCACCGGGGCCGCCGCCCGTCCGCTTTTTTTACGATTCGGCCCGGCGGGGACTGGTCAGCGACGCGGCCGCGTTGCCCGACGGGCGCATCCTGCTCGTGCACCGACGGCTCGGGTTCAACCCGGTGTTCACCACGATCGTGGCGATCGTCGACCCGGCGGACATAAAGGCCGACGCCGTCGTGCGCGCGCGGACGGTCGGGCGCGTGCCGCGGGCGCTTGCCGAAAATTACGAAGGCGCGGCGATTTCGGTCGAAGAAGGCCGCACTTTTCTCTGGCTCGTCGCCGACGATAATTTCAACGTGTGGCAGCGCAGCCTGCTGCTCCAGTTCGAGCTGGTCGACCTGCCGTCCAAAAAGGCGCCGGACAGCAAAAAGGCGGCCCGGTAACCCGGCCGCCTGATTGCTTCAGCGATTCGAAAGCGCTTAAGCGGCCTTTTCGGCCAGCTTCTTTGCGACTTCCTTCTTCACCTTGCGTGCGCCAGCCGACAGCTGGTCGTCGCCGGCCTTGAGCAGCCAGTTGTCGAGGCCGCCATTATGCTCGACCGTGCGCAGGCCGTGGGTCGACACGCGCAGCTTCACGCCCTTGCCGAGCGCGTCCGACAGCAACGTCACATTCTGCAGGTTCGGCAGGAAGGTGCGCTTGGTCTTGTTGTTGGCGTGGCTGACATTGTGGCCAACCTGGCGGCCCTTGCCGGTCAGTTCGCAGATGCGCGACATGGTCTTCGTCCTCGTCAAAAAATTTCGGATCGGCGTCCGGGCACTTCCCGCAAAACGGGTAGAACAGGACCGGAGTGAGCCGGGAAAGGCGCGCGCTTATCGGCTTGCCGGAGATTCGTCAAGCGAATAGGGCGCTTTTATGCCCTCGTTCCCGCTCCCCGAACCCATGCGCCGCGCGCTCGATCTCGCGCGTATCGCCGCCGAATGGGGCGAAGTGCCCGTCGGCGCGGTGATCGTCAAGGACGGCGCGATTATCGCCGAGGGGCATAACCGCCCACGCGAATCGCACGATCCGACTGCGCATGCCGAAATCGTCGCGATTCGCGTCGCGGCGGCAAAGCTCGGCAACGAGCGGCTCGATGGCTGCGACCTTTATGTCACGCTCGAACCCTGCGCGATGTGCGCCGGCGCGATCGCGCATGCCCGAATCGCACGCCTCTATTATGGCGCCGACGATCCGAAGGGCGGGGCGGTCGTCCACGGCCCGCGGACCTTCGCGCAGCCGACGATCCATCATCGGCCCGAAGTCTATGACGGCATCGGCGAAAGCGAGGCCGCAGCGCTGCTGCGCGACTTCTTCTCGGCCCGTCGCTAGCCGAGCATTTCCCCGACCCACTGCGGCACCAGCCGCGTCGCCGGGCCATGCCGCGCTTCGTCGAACCAGTGGCTGCCCTGGCTCGGTTCCATATTGAGTTCGAGCGTTCGCGCACCCGCCGCGCGCGCCTCGCGTACGAACCCCGCGGCGGGATAGACCGCGCCCGAGGTGCCGATCGACACGAACAGGTCGGCGCGGTTCAGCGCGTGATAGATATCGTCCATCCGGTACGGCATCTCGCCGAACCAGACGATGTCGGGGCGCAGATGGCCGACGATGCCGCACGCGCTGCACGCTGGGCGATCGAGCAGCGGGCCCGTCCACGGGCTCCGCGTGTCGCATGCGGTGCACCAGGCGTTCAGATGCTCGCCGTGCATGTGGATCAGCCGCTTCGCCCCCGCGCGCTCGTGGAGGTCGTCGACATTCTGCGTGACGATCAGGAGTTCGCCCGGCCACGCCGCGTCGAGCCGCGCCAGCGCCTCGTGCGCGGCGTTCGGCGTCTTGGTCTGGATCGCTTCGCGCCGCATGTCGTAGAATCGCAGGACGAGGTCGGGATCGCGCACAAAGGCCTCGGGCGTCGCGACATCCTCGACGCGGTGCTGTTCCCAGAGGCCCCCGGCGTCGCGAAATGTGTCGATGCCGCTTTCGGCCGAAACCCCGGCGCCGGTCAGGATGACGATATTCTGGATCGGGGACATGCTATCCTGTTCTTCTTGATTCGGGGGCCACAGCCGCTAGGCGGACGGGTGCTGAACGCGCTTCAGCATGACGGGGGCAGGAAAGGCAAGCCATGACCAGCATCGGCATTATCGGCAGCGAAGGGCGGATGGGCGTCGCGCTCGCCGCCGCCATATCCGAAGCGGGGCAGCGCTATTGCGGCGTCGACCGCGGCGGCAATGTCGTGAAGCTCGCGAGCGAAAGCGACGTGCTCGTCGATTTTTCGTCGCCCGCGGCGCTCGAAGCGACGCTCGACGCGTGTGTCGCGGCGCGGAAACCGATCGTTATCGGCACCACCGGGCTCGAGGAGCGCCATCATTATCTGATCGACGATGCGGCGCGCGACATCGCGGTGCTCCAGACGGGCAACACTTCGCTCGGCGTCACCCTGCTCGCGCATCTGGTACGCGAGGCGGCGGCGCGGCTCGACCCCGAATATGATATCGAGATCGTCGAGATGCACCACCGGATGAAGGTCGACGCGCCGAGCGGTACCGCGCTGCTGCTGGGGCAGGCGGCGGCCGAGGGGCGCGGGATCAACCTTGCGACCTGCTCCGAACGCGGCCGCGACGGCGTGACCGGTGCGCGCGGCCATGGCAAGATCGGCTTTGCGAGCCTGCGCGGCGGCACCGTCGCGGGCGACCATGACGTCATCTTCGCCGGTCCCGAGGAAATGATCACCCTCGCGCACCGTGCCGAAAACCGCATGATCTTCGCGCGCGGCGCGGTGCGCGCGGCGCTGTGGCTGCTCCGCCAGAAACCCGAGCGCTATACGATGCCGCAGGTGCTGGGGCTGTCGTAACCGCGATGAAGAAAGCCGATATTTTCGAATTCTACCGCCGCCTCGCCGAGCTCAATCCGAGTCCCGAGACCGAGCTGCAGTTCGGCAATACCTATCAATTGCTCGTCGCGGTGGTGCTGTCGGCGCAGGCGACCGACGTTGGGGTGAACAAGGCGACGCGGCTGCTCTTCCAGGATGTGAAAACGCCGCAGGCGATGCTCGACCTCGGTGAGGAGGGGCTGAAGCAGCACATCAAGACGATCGGGCTGTTCAATGCGAAGGCGAAGAATGTCATCGCCCTCAGCGAAATCCTCGTCCGCGATCTCGGCGGCGAGGTGCCCGCCGACCGCGACACGCTGGTCGAGCTGCCCGGGGTCGGGCGCAAGACCGCCAATGTCGTGATGAACTGTGCCTTCGGGGCCGAGACCTTCGCGGTCGACACGCATATCTTCCGCGTCGGCAACCGCACCGGGCTGGCGCCGGGCAAGACGGTGCTCGCGGTCGAAAAGAAGCTCGAGAAGGAGACGCCCGCGCCCTTTCGCGTCGGCGCGCATCACTGGCTGATCCTCCACGGCCGCTACATCTGCAAGGCGCGCACGCCCGAATGCTGGCGCTGCCCGGTCGACGACCTGTGCCGCTACAAGCCGAAGACCCCGGCGCCGAAGGCCAAAAGGGCGGCGGCCTGAAATTCCGCTCGACAAGCGCGGCGCGAACCGATTGAACACAGCCGTTCAAAAAAGAGGGTCGAAAATATGCGCCTTGTTTCCGCGTTTCTTGCTTCCGCCGCCCTGCTCGCCGCTGCGCCCGTCCACGCCAAGCCGGCCGATACCGAGACGGCGAAGAAAATCCTGAAGGACAGTATCGCGATCCCGACCGTCGAGGGCCGCGGACAGGTGCCCAAGCTCGCGGCTTATTATGCGGGCGTGCTCAAGGCCGCGGGCTATGCCGACAGCGATATCGAGATCACGCCGATCGGCGAAACCGCGACCTTCGCCGCGACGCTGCACGGGACGACGAAGGCGAAGCCGATCGTCCTGCTCGGCCATATGGACGTCGTCGAGGCCGACCCCAAGGACTGGACCCGCGACCCGTTCGTGCCGGTCGAGGAGAATGGCTATATTTTTGGCCGCGGGTCGGAGGACAACAAGTTCGACGTGTCGATGATGGTCGCGACGATGGCGCAGCTCAAGAAGGACGGCTTCAAGCCGAAGCGCTCGATCATCCTGCTGCTGTCGGGCGACGAGGAAACCTCGATGACGACGACGCGCGCGCTTGCCGCGAAGTATAAGGGCGCCGAATTCGCCTTGAACGGCGACGGCGGCGGCGGGACGATCGGCGAGGACGGCAAGCCCAAATATTACGGGCTGCAGGCGGGCGAGAAAACTTATGCCGATTTCACGCTCGAGGTCACCAATCCCGGCGGCCACAGCTCGCGTCCGTCCGACACCAATGCGATCGTCCAGCTCTCGACGGCGCTCGCCAAGGTCGGCGCCTATCGTTTCACGCCGCAGCAGAATGAGCTGACGAAGATCGGCATGCCGATCGTTGCCGATCAGGTCGGCGGCGATATCGGTGCGGCGCTCAAGGCCTTTGCCGCCAACCCCGCCGATCCGGCGGCGATCGCGAAGATCCGCTCCGACCCCGAATATGTCGGGCAGATCGGCACCACCTGCGTGCCGACATTGGTCAAGGGCGGCCACGCCGAAAACGCGCTGCCGCAGCGCGCCACCGCGAACATCAATTGCCGCATCTTCCCCGGCGTCGCGGTCGAAACGGTGCGCGCCGAGCTCGAAAAGGTCATCGGTGATCCGGCGATCAAGGTGAACACCGATCCCGACGCCAGCGCGAGCGACGCCTCGCCGCTGCGGCCCGACGTCGTGGCGGCGGTGACGAAGGCGGTCCATGCGCGCGCACCGGGCCTGCCGATCATCCCGTCGATGAGCGCGGGCGCGACCGACTCCTATCATTTCCGCATCCAGGGCGTGCCGAGCTATGGCGTCGCGGGTCTGTTTTCCAAGGCGAGCGACAGCTTCGCGCATGGGCTCAACGAACGCGCGCCGGTTGATGCGATCGCCCCGGCGCTCGCGCATTGGGACAGCCTGTTGCGCGATCTGTCCAAATAGGAGCCGGTCCTAAGCCGACAATCCGAACTCCGGCGCCGCGCGCAACCGAGCGGCGTCGCGCAGCGGTGGCAGGCTGAAGACCCGGCTGTAGTCGCGATTGAACTGCGACGGGCTTTCGTAACCGACCTGAAAGCCCGCGCTCGCCGCGTCCATCGCTTCCGATACCATCAGTCGCCGTGCTTCGAGCAGGCGCAGCCGGGTGCGATATTGCAGCGGGCTGAAACGCGTCACGCTCTTGAAATGCGCGTGGAAGGATGACGGGCTCATCCCCGCCAGCCCCGCCAGATGGTCGATCCTGACCGGGTCGGCGTAATGATCCTTGATCCACGCCACCGCGCGGCCGATCTGGTGCAGCCGCGTGTCGGCGGTCGCGATATGGCGCAGCATCGCGCCCTGCGATCCGGTCAGCAGCCGATACAAAATTTCGCGTTCGACGAGCGGCGCCAGCGCGGCAATATCGTCCGGCGTGTCGAGCAGCCGCAGCAGGCGGAGCGCGGCGTCGAGCAGGCCCGCGCCGGTGTTCCCGACCGCGATCGACGGCGCATGGTCGCTTCGCGGCACGCGCGCATCGTGCGCCAACAGCAATTCGCCAAGCACTGTAACGTCGAGATCGAGCTTCAGGCACAGATAGGGATCGTCGGCGCTGGCATCGACGACCATGCCGCTCACCGGCAGGTCGACCGACACCACTAGGAACTGCGCGCTGTCGTAGATGAAGCTCGCATCGCCCAGCAGTACCCGCTTGCGTCCGCTGACTGCGAGGCAAAGCGACGGTTCGTACACGACGGGCATGGGCTCGCTCGGCTCGGAGCTACGGACAAGCGACACGCGCGGCAGCGAGCAGGGGTGAATCCCGTCGGTCGGGCGGTGTCGAAGCAGGATCGATTGCATTTCTCTGAGTATCGTCATGGCTCAGGTCTTGCAGTCTTGCCGCGCCCCAGCAAGCGCAAAGCATCTCATCCGGAGGATCGTGCAATCATCGCGGAGGCCCGTTCTACCACCGCCCGGCCGGATGGGTCCAAAAGCCGGTCAACGGACGGCAGAGGGCCGACCGGCTTTGATGGAGACGATCATGACCGCCACTACCGATAAAGTCATCCTGATCACCGGCGCGAGCAGCGGCATCGGCGCCGCGACGGCGCGCGAACTTGCCGCCACCGGCGCGAAACTGCTCCTCGGCGCCCGCCGTACCGACCGGCTCGAAGCGCTTGCGGCGGAAATCGTCGCTGCGGGTGGCACCGCCGAGTTTCGCGCGCTCGATGTCACCAGCCGCGCCGATATGCAGGCGTTTGTCGATCACGCGGTTGCGCGCTTCGGCCGCGTCGACGTGCTGATCAACAATGCTGGCATCATGCCGCTGTCGCCGCTCGCGGCGCTGGAGGTGCAGAACTGGGACGCGATGATCGACGTCAATATTCGCGGCGTCCTGAACGGCATTGCGGCGGCGCTTCCGCGCTTCACCGCGCAGGGGTCGGGCCATTTCGTCAACGTCGCCTCGCTCGGCGCCCATTATGTCGTGCCCACCGGGGCGGTCTATTGCGCGACCAAGTTCGCGGTCTGGGCGATCACCGACGGCATCCGGCAGGAACATCAGGACGTCCGTGCGACGATCATCTCGCCCGGCGTCGTCGAATCGGAGCTCGGCCATGACATCACCGATCCGGGCAGTGCCGCCGCGATGGCCGAATTTCGCAGCATCGCGATCACGCCCGACGCGATCGCGCGCGCGATCCGCTTTGCGGTCGAACAGCCCGCGGATGTCGACGTCAGCGAGATCATCGTGCGCCCGGTGAAGGGCAGCTTCTGACGCTTTCCGTCGGCGGCGTCGCTAGTCGAGCAGCGCCGCCACGGCTTTCTCCACCATCGACGCCGCCGCTTCCGCACCGAAGCTGGCGGCGTCGAGCGACAGTTCGAGCCAGAGGCCATCGACCATCGCGGTCAGCATGATCGCGAGCCGCCCGGCATCGGCGGCGCCACACGCATCGAGCAGTTCCCTCAGCCGTTCGCGATAGCCCGCGTAGCTTGTCGCATGGATCGCGGCCATCCGGGCATCGCTGCGGGCGAGTGCCCAAAAGGCGGTCCATGCGCCGAGCAGTTCGGGGTCGGTCACCGGCGGGCGGAAGCTCGCGGTGAGATACGCCATCAGCCGGGCGCGCGGATCGGGTCCTGCGCCCGCGACCGCGACCGCGAAAATCGCATCCATCCGGTCGCTCGTCGCCGCATAAGTCGCCGCGACCAGATCGTTTATGCCATCGAAATAGTGGCGCAAAAGGCCGGGCGATACCCCCGCTTTCGCGCAGATCGCGCGGACGTTCGTCCCCGCCAGCCCCTGTTCAGCGAGCACCGCCGCAGTCGCCTCGATCAGGGCCGCCCGGCGGGCGTCGGCGCTTTCGCGCGTAAAGGCTTGGCGAGCGGCGGTCATATTGTTATACATATGTATAACAAGGAACGAACCATGGCAACTGCACCGCTTCGCGATTCGAACATCGACCCGCTCGACGGCTGGTCGCTGCCGGCATGGACATACAGCGATCCCGATTTCTACGCGGCGGAAATGGAACGGATTTTCCGTCCGAGCTGGCAGGTCGTCTGCCACGACAGCGACATTCCGAACCCCGGCGACTGGCACAGCATCGACTATTGCGGCGAGAGCGTGATCCTGGTGCGCGGCACCGACCGGACCGTGCGAGCCTTCACCAATGTCTGCCGCCACCGCGGCTCGCGCCTTGTCGACGGCGCGGCGGGCTGCGCGAAGAAGCTGGTCTGCCCCTATCATGCCTGGACCTACGAGCTCGACGGCCGGCTGACCGGCGTGCCCGACAGCGCGAGCTATCCGACGCTCGACAAGAGCAGGGCGGGGCTCGTCCCGGTCGGCCTCGAACAATGGCGCGGCTTCTGGTTCGTGCGGCTCGAAGATGACGGCGGTCCGTCGGTCGCATCGATGATGGCGCCCTATGAGGTACAGGTCGCGCCCTATCGCTTCGAGGACCTCGGTGCGCTTGGCCGCGTCACGCTGCGCCCGCGCGAGGTGAACTGGAAGAATGTCGGCGACAATTATTCGGACGGCCTCCACATTCCCGTCGCCCATCCGGGCCTCACGCGCCTGTTCGGCAAAAGCTATGGCGTCGAGGCCGAGGAACGCGTCGACCGCATGTGGGGCGATTTGATCGACCGGCCGTCGGTCAACTGGTCCGAGCGCATGTACCAGCGGATATTGCCTGCGGTGCCGCATCTTCCGGCCGCCAATCAGCGGCACTGGCTCTATTTCAAGCTCTGGCCGAACGTCGCCTTCGACATCTATCCCGACCAGGTCGACTTCATGCAGTGGCTGCCCACGGGACCGACGACGTGCCTGATCCGCGAAATCTCCTATGTGCTCCCCGATGAGCGGCGCGAGATGAAGGCCGCGCGCTATTTGAACTGGCGCATCAATCGCCAGGTCAACGCCGAAGACACCGAGCTGATCACGCGTGTCCAGATGGGGATGCAGTCGAAAAGCTTCACCATGGGGCCGCTCAGCGACAAGGAGGTGTGCCTCAAGCATTTCTGCTCGCGGATGCGCGACATCATCCCCGAAGCGCGGCTTGAGTACGCGCCGGCGCCGGGATGGAGCCGCCGTTGAGCGCCGAGGCGCCCGTGGTGATCGTCGGCGGCGGCCCCGCCGGCATGGTCGCGGGGCTGCTCTTCGCGCGCGCCGGGGTGCGCGTCACCGTGCTCGAAAAGCACGCCGACTTCCTCCGCGATTTCCGCGGCGACACGGTGCATCCCTCGACGCTGGAACTGTTCAACGAGATCGGGCTGCTGGGCGAACTGCTCAAGGAACCGCACGCCGCGATCGACACGATGACGCTCAACCTGCTCGGGCAGCGCTATACGATCGCGACAATGAAGCACCTGCCCGTCGCGGCGCGCTTCGTCGCGATGATGCCGCAATGGGACCTGCTCGATTTCATCGCAGGGCAGGGCAGGCTTTACCCAACCTTCGACCTGCGCATGTCGACCGAGGCGACGGGGCTGACCTTCGACACCGCCGGCCGCGCCAGCGGTGTGACGCTCGCGAGCGGCGAGACCTTGCCCGCACGGCTCGTCATCGCTGCCGACGGGCGCCGCTCGGTGCTGCGCGAGGCCGCCGAATTGCCGCTCGACGATCTGGGCGCGCCGATGGATGTGCTGTGGTTCCGCATTCCGGTTCCCGCGGGCATGGACATGTCCGAAGTCGCGCTTGGCACGATCGACAAGGGGGGGATGGTCGTCGCGATCCCGCGCGGCGATTATTGGCAATGCGCGCGGATCATCGAAAAGGGCGGTTTCCCGCCGATCGAGGCGCGCGGGATCGCGGCCTTTCGCGACGAGATCGTCGCGATCGTGCCCGGCCTTGACGCCGGGATCGATGCGATCCAGAGCTTTGACGATGTGAAATTGCTTTCGGTCGCGCTCGACCGGCTGACGCGCTGGTCGCGCCCCGGCCTGCTCGCGATCGGCGACGCCGCGCACGCGATGTCGCCCGTCGGTGGCGTCGGGATCAACCTTGCGGTGCAGGATGCGGTCGCCGCCGCGAACATCCTCGCCGCGCCGCTCGCCCTCGGCGCCAATCCCGACCCGTTGCTTGCCAAGGTGCAGGAACGTCGCTGGAAACCCACAACGCGGATGCAGGGCCTCCAGCGTTTTGCGCATCAACGCGTGATCGAACCGATGCTGCGCGGAGAGATCACCCGCGTACCCTTCGCGGTGCGCCTGCTCGACCGCGTTCCGCTGCTGCGCCGGATTCCGGGCCGGGTCCTCGGCCTCGGCTTCGGCCGCCAGCATGTCCAATCCCCGCTTGCGAAAGACTTTCCATGACCAAAGCCTATGACGCGCTGATTATCGGCGCCGGCCACAACGGCCTCGTCTGCGCCTTCTATCTCGCGAAGGCGGGGCTGAAAGTGCGGATCGTCGAGGCACGCGACGTCGTCGGCGGCGCCGCGGTGACCGAGGAATTCGCGCCGGGCTTCCGCAATTCGGTCGCGAGCTACACGGTGAGCCTGCTCCAGCCCAAGGTGATCGCCGACATGAAGCTCGCCGATCATGGCTATCGCGTCATCGAGCGGCCGATCAGCAATTTCCTGCCGCAGGAGGATGGCGGCTATCTCAAGCTTGGCGGCGGGCTCGAACGCACGCAGGCCGAGTTCCGCAAATTTAGCGCGCGCGATGCCGAGGTGCTGCCGCAATATTATGACGCGCTCGAAAATGTCGCCGAACTGCTCCGCGACCTCGCGCTGCGCGTGCCGCCCAATGTCGGCGAGGGTCTGCGCGCCTTGCTCGACGGTGCGCGGCAGGGGCGGCGTTTCGCGGGGCTCAGCCTCGAACAGCAGCGCGACGTACTCGACCTGTTCACCAAATCGGCGCGCACGATGCTCGACAGCTGGTTCGAAAGCGAGGCGGTGAAGGCCGCCTTCGGCTTCGACGCCGTCGTCGGCAATTATGCCAGCCCTGACACGCCGGGCAGTGCTTACGTACTTCTCCACCACGTCTTCGGCGAAGTGAACGGCAAGAAGGGCGCGTGGGGCCACAGCGTCGGCGGGATGGGCAAGATCACCGAGATCATGGCGAAGGTCTGCCGCGATCATGGGGTCGAAATCAGCCTCGAAAGCCCGGTTGCGAAGGTGCTCGTCGACGGCGGCAAGGCGGTCGGGGTCAAGCTCGTCGGCGGCGAAGAGATTGCCGCGGCGCGCGTGATCGCCAATGTCGGGCCGAAGCTGCTCTACGAGCGGATGATCGACGCATCCGACCTGCCCGCCGATTTCCAGCGCCGCATCAAGGGCTTCAAGGCGGGCAGCGGCACGTTCCGCATGAATGTCGCATTGTCGGAGCTGCCGAAGTTCACCTGCCTTCCGCATAACGAAAAGGATGGGCCCGGCGAGCATCACCAGTCGGGGATCATCCTCGCGCCGACGCTCGATTATATGGACCGCGCCTTCCTCGACGCGAAACAGCATGGCTGGTCGAAGGCGCCAATCGTCGAGATGCTGATCCCCTCGACCGTCGACGACAGCCTCGCCCCTCCCGGCCAGCATGTCGCCAGTCTCTTCTGCCAGCAGTTCGCGCCCGAACTTCCGGACGGTCGCGACTGGGACGACGAGGAAGACGCCGCGGCCGACTGCATCATCGACACGGTCGAGCAGCACGCACCCGGCTTCCGCGCGAGCATCATCGCGCAGACGCGCCTGTCGCCCAAGGGGCTCGAACGCAAGTTCGGGCTCGTCGGCGGCGACATCATGCACGGCAATATGAGCCTCGACCAGCTCTGGGCGGCGCGCCCGGTACTCGGCAACGGCGGCTACCGCGGGCCGGTGAAGGGGCTCTATATGTGCGGCGCGGGGACGCACCCCGGCGGCGGCGTGACCGGCGCGCCGGGGCACAATGCCGCCGAGGTGATCCTACGCGACCGGGGTTTCTTCGCGCCCCGGTGGCGCTAGCGCCGGCACTGCGCCGAAACCGATCGCCTGCGGCATCGCGGGACGCGCCGCCCGCTCGCGCCGCAGCCGGTCGAGCAGCGCCGCATCGTCGAGCGTGCCGAGGAAACGCGCCTGACGCGCAACGACCGCGAAATCTCCGAGCGTCAGCCCGTCGAGCCGGTCGAGTGCCACAGGGGCGTCGCGGCCGAAGAAATGCGCGAACGCCCGCCGTGCGCGCGCCTCGTCGAGCCGTCGCATCTCGACCTTGAAGACAAAGCGCCGCGCCGACGCCGGGTCGAGCTTCGCCGCATGGTTGGTCGCCGCGGCGAAGGGCAGCGGATGCTCCTCCATCCAGGTCAGCAACTCGTTGACCTGGCTGACCTCCCAGCCGCGCGTCGCACCCCCGCGATCGGCGAGGAGCGAGTCGACCTCGTCGAAGAAGAGCATCGCGCCCTGCCGCTTCGCGTCGGCAAAGGCGGCGGCGATCGCCTTTTCGGTCTCGCCCACCCATTTCGACATCAGGTCCGATGCGCGCTTGACGTGTAGAGGCCGCCCGAGCCGACGTGCGAGCGCCTGCACCGCTTCGGTTTTGCCCGTTCCGGGTGGTCCGGTGAGCAGCAGCGAGAAATCGGCGGGCGCGCCCGCCTCGGCGAGCCGTGCGAACAGCGCGGAGAGGTCGGTGTCGGCGGCGAGCAGGCTCTCGTCGAACGCGCGCGGCGCGCGCGCCTCGACCGCCTCGCCGCGCATCGCGCCGAGGATCGAACCCGCAAAGCGGTTCGCGGCGGCCGGATCGCCGGCCAGCGCGGCCGCGCGCGCCGCGACGCGGAACAGCGACGCGGTTTCGGGGGCGCGCGCCGCGAGCGCCTGCAGCGCGGGGTCGACCGCGACCTGCTCTTCGGCGCTGACGCGCGCGAGCATCGCCGGGCTGTGACCCTGGCCGGGGAAGTCCATGCGGATCGACAGGCTGAAGCGGCGGAGGATCGCGGGGTCGAGGTCGGCGATGCAGTTCGACGTCCAGATCACGGGGACGACATTGTCCTCGATCAGCCGGTTGACGAACAGCTTCGACCCCGCGCGCTTGCGCACGCGGCCGCCCTGCTCGATGCGCGTGTCGCCGAGCATATCCTCCATCTCGTCGAACAGCAGCAGCGCGCGCCCGCGCTTTTCGAGCGTACGCAGCGCCAGCCGCAGCGCGGCGAGACGGTCGAAGCGGCTTGGCTCTTCGCCATCGCTGTCGGCTTCGCCCACCGCGTGCAGCGGTTCGCAGAGCGTCGCGGCGAGCGTGCGCGCCAGTTCGGTCTTGCCCGTGCCGGGCGGGCCGTGGATCAGGATGTTGATCCCGCGCGCACCGTTCGCGAGCGCGCCGCCGAGAAGCGCCAGCGCCAGTTCGGCATCGCGCTGCTGCGCCGGGAAGGCGGCGAGCGCGTGGCGCGCCGTCTGGCGCCGGCCGAGCAGGCCGTCGATCAGGCTGTCATGCTGCTCGGGCCGCGCATCGAGCAGCCGCTCGAACGACCAGCAGAGCCCGAATTCGACCTTGCCTTCCTTGTTCGTCCAGCGCCCGACGAGATCGAGCCGCACCACCTCGGCGCTGCGGATCGCGTGCGGCGCGAAGCCGGTGAGCGCGCTCACCAGCGCCTCCATGTCGAGCGCCTCGCTTTCGACGAGTTTGGCGAGGCTGCGCGTCAGCGGGCCGCGCTCCATCGCCGTCGCGAGCAGCAACAGCGCACGCTCGTCGGCGGCGAGGTCGAGCGCGTCGGCCAGCCGGTTCGCCTTCACAAGGCTGTCCTCTTCGACCGCCCCTTCGGGTGCCGCTTGCGGGCCCGCGAGCAGCATCGCGCGATCGATCTCTTTTTCCGTGAGCCCGAACTGGCTTGCGCGCGTGCGAGCCCAGCCGAGCAGCGCGCGCCCGGCCTTGCTTCTGCCCGGATGATCGAGGGCGATGGCCCGCGCGAGCGCGCGAGCCCAATGACTGTCGTGCAACATGAATATCTGCCTGCGGCCGGCGCGCAGACGCACTGCGCCTGCCGGCGAAAATCATAGTGGGGGATTGAGGGTGCGGCGCCGCCAGCAGGCGCACCGCGTCAGGAAAAACGCGCTACGACAGCGGGCGGACGCCGCAGGGTATCAAGCCCTGGTAGTTCTGGCGTTCCGACACTTTACGTCTCCGATAAGCCCGAATCCGGGCAGGTGGGTGCGGCCGTTAGGCGATTTCGCGCCATTTCGCAAGGCCGTCAGGCGGCCGCCACGCGTCGTCGCCGCATCGCGAAATAGATCGGCAAGCCTGCGGCGGTCATCAGCAGGCTCCACAGGCTGGCCTCGAGCCCCGCGCCATAGAAAGCCCAGCAGCTATAGGCGAAGCCGAAGATCGTCGCGGCGGCGAAGCCCGCCGAAACCCTGATCGTGCCCTGTCGCTCGAGGACCAGCGCCGACGCTGCACCGACGATATAGAGGATGATCGCGGTCGAGGTCGTCACCTTGACCATGAAGGCGAACAGGTCGGCGAGCCCGCGCGAATAATTGGCGTAAACGATCAGGCTGGCGAGTCCGCTCGACACGATCTGGGTGATCCACGGCGACGCGAATTTGTTGTCGCGCGCGAAGGCCCCAGGGAGCAGGCGGCGGTGCGCGAGATCGCGCGGGATGTCGCCCTGGAGCAGCACGAAGCCGTTGAGCGCGCCGAGCGCGGCGATCGCCGCGAACAGCGCGACCACGTCGCCTGCCTCGGGGCTGACGAGGCGTCCGAAAAAGGTCGCGTAGGCGGCGTTCGACTCGTGCAGCACGTCGAGCGGCACCATCAACGTCACCGTCGTGCACGACAAGAGGTAGAGCAGGCCGACCGCCGCCGCCGCGATCACCGTTGCGCGCGGGATCGTGCGTTCGGGATCCTTGACGCGGTCGCTGACGACGCAGGCGCTTTCAAAGCCGAGCAACGCGAACAGTGTCAGCGTCGCGGCCGCGCTGACGCCGGACAGGCTGACCGGCTCGGTGCCCGCCATTGTGGGTGGGGGCGCCGCGCCGGTCCCGAGCGCCCAGACACCGACGAGCACCGCACCGATCACCGGAATCAGCTTGAGCCCGAGGGTCAGGAGCTGCGCCCCGCCCGCGCGGCGGACCCCGAACAGGTTGACCAAGGTGAAGAACCAGATGCAGCCGATCGCGATCCACGCGGGCAGGGCGCCCTTGTCCGCGAGCCATGGCATCAGGATCGACATGTTGCTGATCGCCGCGACCGCGAGCGTCGCGACCACGGTCCAGCAACTGATCCAGTAGCTCCATGCGACGATAAAGCCCGTGCCCGGGCCGAAGGCCGCGGCGCCATAGGTGAAGGCGGCGCACCCCTCGGGCAGTCTTTTCGCGAGCCGCGCGAACACGACCGCGAGGCAGAGCGTGCCCGCGATCGATACGCCCCAACCGATGATCGCATTCCAGCCGAGCGGCGCGAGGTCGCGCGGGAGCAGGAAGACCCCCGACCCGATCATATTGCCCATGCCGAGCGCGATGCACATCAAAAGGCCGAGCTTTTGGCCCGGCCTTTCGCTGTTGGTTGTCACATCGGTCACCCGGTCAGAATTCCTTGCTGACCTTGATCCCGATCAGCCGAGGCCGCACGACCGTGTCGTAGAAGACACCGCCGTTCGGGGTCACGCCGTCGGGATCGCCGCAGGTGGTTTCGAGGCACTGGACGCCGGCATTGATCGTGCCGTTGCTGTCGAACAAATTGGTCGCGAAGACCTCCGCCTTCCAGCTTTCGCCCTTCACCCCGACGCTGACGTCGGCGGTCGTATAGGCGTCGAACATCCCCTTGATGCCGTTTTCCTGCGTGCGAAGATCGCTGCGCCGCTTGCCGATATGATTGACCGCAAACTGGACATGCGCGTTGAGGTCGCCGACCGGGAATTCATAGCGCGCGACGATATTGCCCTTGAACTTCGGCGTGACGGGCAGGCTGGTCCCCTTCGGCGCCAGCGTCGCGTTGATTTCGCTGTCATCGTCGATCGCGCCGCTTCCGTCGAGGTCGGCATCGAGCGAGCAATCGAACTCGGGATTGGCGATGGCGCAGAAATCGCGGCGGATCTCGGCATCGTTATAACTCATGCCGGCGTTGATCGAGAAGCCGTCCTGCCGGTAACCGAGGTCGAGTTCGATGCCGCGAATGCGCGCGACGCCCGCGTTCCGGATTTCGCTGAGCCCGTTGAGCCCGAGGAAGGAGAGCTGGATGTCGTTCCAGTCCTGCTGATAGACCGCGCCGTTGAAGCGCACCGGCCCCCAGCTCGTCTTCCACCCGAATTCGTAATTGTCGAGCGTGTCCGACCCGTAAGGCGGCAGCGAGCCGCGCCGGTTGATCCCGCCGGGGCGGAAACCGCGCGACCAGGTCGCGTAGACGAGCGCATCGTCGTTGAACTTGTAGGTCAGGTTGAGTTTGTGGATGAAGTCGGTCTTCTTCGTCCTTTTGTCGAGGTTGGTGCAGGGCGAGCCGTCGACCACCGGGGGGCCTTGGCACGCATAGACCGGATTGCTGCTGAAACCGGGGTTGTTGTACCCGAAAAAGCCGACGAGGCTGTTGTCGAACTTGTACACGCGGCCGCCGCCGGTCAGCGTCAGCTTGTCGGTGATGTCGAAGCTGATTTCGCCGAACGCCGCATAGTCGCGGTCGACGCGGATTTGCTTGGTCAGCCAGATATTGTCGACCGTGCCGGGGACCTCGAGGTCGTCGGACAGGTCGTCGATGACATAATGCTGCTCGATATTATGCTTCTGGCGCTGCCAGAAGAGGCCGCCGATGAAGCGGATGCGGGCATCGGCGGGCGATGCGACGCGCGCTTCGAAGAAATTGCGGCGGTACCGGTCGATGCCCCTGATATACTGGTTGGGGCTGATCTGGTCGCCGGCATTGTCATAGAGATAGACCGCCGATCCGGCGAGCGCGTCATAGAAATAGGCGTAATCCGAATAGTCGCTCTGGACATCGGTCTTGCGGCGGAGGTGGCCGCCCGTGACGGTCAGGTCCCAGTTGCCGAGCTTGCCCTCGATCGTCAGCGCGGCCTGCAGCCATTTGTCCTTCGACGATTCAGGATTGTACTGGACCGTCTGCAGCTTGCCGGTGACCGAATTCGACCGCTCCTGCGCAAAGCTGCCGTTGGTCTTCTGGATCTGGCCCATGATCGTCGGACGCAATGTCCAGTCGTCGTCGAGATCGATGCCGAGCGCGAGGCGCGCGCCATAGGTGTCGGCGTCATTATAATTCTTCTTCGCCAGATCAGCGTTGGTCTGGGTGATGTCGTCGCCGGGCGCGTCGACGAGCGTGTCATTCTCGCCATCGCCGTCGGTATCGGTCGGTTGCCAGATGCGATAGGTGCGGCTGCCCGGGATATTGTCGATATAACCCGCGTCGTGGCGGTACCAGCCGACGAGGCGCAGCGCCGCGCGCTCGCCGAGCGGGGCGTTGATGAACCCCTCGACGACGCCGCCGAAGTCGCCGTGCGCGACATTGTTGAGCTCGACCCCGACCTCGCCATAGGTGCCGCTGGTGTCGGGCTGGTTGGTGACGAGCTTGATCGTGCCCGCCATCGAACTCGCGCCATAGAGCGTACCCTGCGGCCCCGCGAGCGCCTCGACGCGCGCGAGATCATAGGCATGGATATCGAGCGCGCCCTGGATCGTCGTGATCGGCATTTCGTCGAGATAGGTGCCGACCGTCGGCAGCGACGCCGAATGGTTGGCATTCTCGCCCGACGCGACGCCGCGGAAATAGACCTGGCTGAACCCCGGCGCGGCGGTCTGGATCGTCACCGACGGCAGGAATTTGACGACGTCCTGGAATTCCTTCACCTGCAGCTCGTCGAGCCGCTCGGTCCCGATCGCGGTGATCGCAAGCGGCACATCCTGCAGATTCTGTTCGCGCTTCGACGCGGTGACGACGATGTCGCGGTCGTCGTTGGTGTTGCTTTGCTGGGCCAGCGCGGTTCCCGAGGTGCACAAGATCGTGCTGCCGAGCAGGAAAGCGCCGCTTTTGGTCAATACTGCCGATAGTTTCCGCATGGAATCCCCCTCACATGACAGTCCTGTGACGGAGCATGACGCAGCATTGCGCAAGCGCAAGCATTGTTGGCGCGGCGGCGCGGTCGCTGGTCGAAAATGTCGTCCGCTGTTGCCCAAAGGCAACGTTTTGTCGCGCGCCGTTCAGCCGAAATCGGCGGGAGCGGCGGGGTAGGCGCCGAGGACCGGGCCGAGCGCCTGTTCGAGCGGGTCGAGCCAGGCCGCATAGGGTTGCCACTGGCCGACGCCGTCGCGATTGATCGGCTTGCGCACCTGTTCACTCGACGCGGTGCGCACCGCGCGCGCATTGGTGTGGAACGCCAGACACGCCTCCTCGAAGGGCAGGCCCAGAAAGGCGAGCATCGCACGCACCTCGGCCTCGGGATCGTCGAGCAAAGCTTCGTGGATCACGCGGTGGGCGCGGCCGGGTTGCACCGCGTCGATATGCGCCATCAGCCGGACATAGTCGCGGTAATAGCCGCCGACGTCGGCGAGGCCGTAGCTGAACGCCTGGCCCCTCGCATAATGCTGGCGGAAGTTCGAAAAGCAGCAATCGAGCGGATGGCGCCGCGCGTCGATGATCTTCGCATTTGGCAGGGTCAGGCAGATAAAGGCGGTGTAGAGCCAGTTGTTCGGCAGCTTGTCGATATAGAAAGGTTTGGCGGTCTTGCGCTGCACTGCGGTGCGCTGGAGGAAGGCCGCGCCGAGTTCGGCGAGCCGCGCGGGCGGCGTTTCGGCCAGCGCCTCGATCCAGCGGCGGCCGTCGCCATATGCCTCGCGCCCGAGGCCGAGCGCGAGCGCGGGGATGTCGGGCAATTCCATCGTGCCCTCGATCGCCGAATGGCAGCTGAGGATCTGTTCGATCAGCGTCGATCCGGCACGCGGCATACCGAGGATGAAGATGGGATCGGGTGCGGGATCGCCTGCGCCCGCACGCGACGCGAAAAATTCGGGCGTGCAGGCGGCGATGATCGCGTCGACCATGGCGCTCGTTTCGGTGGATCGATAGCCAAGCTGGCGCGACCGGATCGCGTTGCCCGCGGCATAATGGCGAAATGCCGCCTCATGCTCGGCCGCATCGTCATACGCCTTGCCGAGCGCGAAATGCAGGTGCAGCCGGTCGTCGGCGCGCGCGTCGCTGTCGGGTTCGGCCGCCACCAGCGCCGCCTCCATCGCCGCGCGGTCGCCGGCATCGAAGCGGATCGTCTTGAGGTTCGCGAGGCTCCACCAGATTTCGCCGAGCCCCGGATCGGCGGTGAGCGCGCGACGATAGGCGGCGATGCTGTCGTCCTGCCGCCCCACGGTCTTGAGCATATGACCATGGCTCATCCACAGCTTGGCATGATCGGGAAAGCGGCGCGTCAGCTCCTCGTAGAGCGCGAGCGCCTCGTCATAGCCGCCGATGCGCCCGAGCGCGGCGGCGCGCAGGTTCGCGTGCGCGGGATTGTCGGGATCGTCGCCCAGCACCGCTTCGAGCGTCGCGGCGGCCTCGGCGAAGCGGTTCTGCTTGTAATAGACCGTCGCGAGATTGGCGCGCGCGGCACCGAAGCCCGGCGCAAGCTGCAACGCGCGCGACAGCAATTTTTCGGCATCGTCATAGCGCCCGATGCGCCCGGCGACCTCGGCGAGCATCCGGATAGCCGCGACATCGGTCGCATCCTCGCGCAGCCGCTGGCGGAGCGCCGCCTCGGCGTCGGGGAGGCGATCCTCGGCGAGTGCGAGCGCCGCGTCGACCATCGCCTCGTCGTGGATCGTCGCCCCGACCGCGGCAAGCGAGGCGGCCTGCGCCTCTTCCTCGCGGCCCAGCGCGCGCAAGGCATGGGCGGACAGGCGGTGCGCCGCCGCCGAGGTGGGGACGGCTTCGATGATCGCCTGCGCCTGCGCGAGCGCGGCGGCCGGCTCTCCGTTCAGCAGGCGGCGGGCGTTGGCGAGCGCTTCATCGTGCGAGACGGTCGCCATGCCCGCGCCGCTCAGCTTTTCGCCGCGCGGGCCTTCGCGACGGCCTGTTTCAAACCGTCGTAACCGATCTGCCCCTGGAACAGCTGGTTGCCGACGATCCACGTCGGGGTGGCGTTGAGCTGGAGCTGGGTCGCGATCGCGAGGTTGCTGTCGAGTTCGCGCTGGAACAGCGCCTCGTTCGCGGTCGCATCGGCGGTGCCGTCGGTGACGACGCCGACCTTCTCGGCCGCCGCGGCGATCGCAGCCTTGTCGAGCGAGCCCGCCGCGAACATCGCGTGGTGGAAGGCGTCATATTTGCCCTGCCGCGCGGCGGCGAGCGCCATGATCGCGGCATCGCGGCTCTGCGGTGCGATGATCGGCAGTTCGCGGAACACGACCTTCAGGCGCTTGTCTTCGCGGATCAGCCGGTCGACGTCGGGCACGCTCGCGCGGCAGAAACCGCACGCATAGTCGGTGAATACCACCAGTGTGACGTCGCCATCGGCATTGCCCGCCCATGCCCCGGCATAGGGTTTTTCGAGCGCGGGGCGGATCGCGTCGATCGCCTTGGCGACTTCGCGCCCGCGCTGCGCCTCGAGCGCCTCGGGAATGAGCTGCGGGTTCGCCTTGATATAATCGGCGACGATGGTTTCGACCTCGCCCTTGCTCATGCCGCCGCCGAGGCGGCCGCCGAGCCAGAAGACGGCGGCGAGCAGCAATAGGCCGCCGAGCGCCAGGCCCCATTTACGCGTGAAAACGCCTTCCATCCCGGTCCCCTCGATGCGCGGCAAGCGCTGCGACGCCATGGCTTTGGCGCCCGCGGTTTTTTTCGGCGGCTGCGCGACCGGCGAACGGTCGTCGCCTTCCATGGCATATGCGGTGCCCGCGGGCGCCGGCTTCGCCACCGCCGGGATCGCCGCGTCGCCCGCGAACAGCGGCAGGTCGGGCGCGGCGCTTGCGACGGCAGCCGCTTTCGCTTCCGCCTCTTCGCGTGCGAGCAATTGTTCGAGCCCCGAAGGCGGCGGCGCCAGTTCCTCACGCGGTGCGGGGCGCAGCTTGCTGGCGGCATCGCCGATGCCGTCGCGCAGGCTTTCGCCGCTGGCCTTGGCGATATCCACGACCCCGGCCTTGGTCTTTTCCGCGACTTCGCCGAGCCCGCGGCCGGCCTCGCTCGACAGCTTCCGTGCCTTGTCGCCTAGCGCCATCTTGTCCCACGCCTCGCCGCTGGCCTTTGCCGCGGCGCGGCCCGCCTGCGCCGATCCGCGCCCCGCGGCGCGTGCGGTACGCGCGGTCAGGGCACCGGTTTTCGCGGCAAGCTCGCGCGAGCGGCGCGGGATTTCCATGGCCTCGACCCGCGCGGGGATGTCGGCGCGTTCGCCGACGCGGATCGTCCATTCGGCAAAGGCGCTGCTGCCGTCGCGCAGCACCCGCCACAGCCCCGCGGCGGCCGCGCTGACCTGGTCCGACGTGACCACGGGTTTGCGCGCGGGCGCGTCATGCGCGGGATAGCGCGACACGTCGATGCCGATGGGGGGCGTTTCGCGCGGTTTTGCCAATCCCTCGTCGGGCGCCGCGGGCGGCAGCGGCGCTGCGTCCGGCGTCGGCGCGGGATCGCGCAGCCACGGCTGGTAATAATCGTCTTTTCTATCAGTCACTTGTTGCCCTTGCGCATCATTGGCGATGCGGTTCCCGCTTTATCTCGATTGAATCTAACGCCGTTTGCGCTCGCGTTCCACCTCGGCGCGAGCGACCAGCGAAATATCCTGTGCACGGATCCAGTCGGGCGACCCCTGGGGCAGGCCCTGCATCGCGGTTTCGGCATTACGCAGCGCGAGCCCCGACTGTCCACCCTCCAAACTGTAGCGTTCCGCCGAGGCGAGCGCCGCGCGCGCCTGATCGCCCTTGTTCGCATAGACGATCCCGAGCTGGTACCAGGCGAAGGGGTTCTGGTTGTCGAGCGCCACCGCGGTTTTCAGCACCTCTTCGGCTTCGGCGAAATTGCCGGGATCCTCGGTCGCGATCAGCGCATGGCCGAGCGTCGCGCTGATCAACGGCTGCGACCGCGACTGGGCGACAGCCTTGCGCAGTGCGGGGATCGCTTCCTTCGGGCGCCCCGATTCGAGCAGGACCTGGCCTTCGAGTTCGAGGAAATAGGGATCGTTCGGATTGGTCGCGAGCAGCCCTTCGACCTCCGCCAGCGCTTTCTGCGGGTAGGCGCTCTTGTGCCAGGCATAGGCGCGGGCATAGCGCGCCGGAATGCTGGTGTTGCTTTCGGGGAATTTGCGCAGCGTTCGTTCGGGCTCGGTCATATAACCCGACAGCTTGGCCTTGATGCGCTGGAATCGCTTTTCGATCGCGGGGTCGGCGGGCTTGGCCCACGCCGGGTCGATCACATAGACCTCGCGCAGCGCCTGTATACGGTCGCCCGACATCGGGTGGGTGCGGCCATAGGCCTGGTCGTCGTCCTGCTTCACGGCGTAGCGGAATTCGAGATTCTGCAATTTCTTGAAGAAGGCCAGGCTGCCGCGGCCGCTGATCCCCGCCTTCGACAGATATTGCGCGCCGGCGGCGTCGGCGGTCGATTCCTGCACGCGGCTGAAGGCAAGAAACTTGCCGAGCGCGGCCTGCTGGCCCGCCATCATCACGCCCATGCCGGCCTCGCCCGCACCCGCCGCGATCGCGGCGGCGCCGAGGAGCAGGCTGAGGAGCGAGATGCCGGTCGCGGTCTTCGCGCCCTCGTTCACGCGGATCGCGTGGCCGCCCATCACATGGCCGAGCTCGTGCGCGAGTACGCCCTGCACCTCTTCGGCGCTGTCGGCAGCCTCGATCAGCCCGCTGAAGACGTAAATGTCCTGACTGCCCGCGACAAAGGCGTTGATGCTGCGATCGCCGAGCAAATGGACGCGCACCTGCCCGGGCTGGAGCCCCGCGGCGACGAGCAGCGGGTCCATCATGTCCTGGAACAGCGCCTCGGTTTCGGCGTCGCGCAGGATCGACTGCGCCATCGCCGGGCGCATCGCGATGGCGAACATCGCGAGCAATGTCAGCAGGATACGGAAAATCGGGCGCAGCCTTTGCGCCCCGGACACGGTCTGCGGCGGGAAAGCGGTCATCCCCGCCTCTCTTGCGCCGCGCGCCTGAACCCCAAGTGAAGCCATATGGGCTTATTGGGGGCCAGCACGCGCGGACGCAAGGTCAGCTTGTGAATTCTGCGACGGGTGGTCGCGCGTTTGAGAATGATGAGCGGTCGGCGAAGTCCGCGTGCCCCGCCTTCGCGGGGACACGCGGCCTTTTCTAATTGCTGGGTATCAGTTGCCGAACGTGCGTTGCCACCAGCCGCGGCGCGGTTCGCCGTCGGGGCTTTCGCCTTCCTCGTCGCCGTTCGCGGCAACCGGTTCGGCCTCGCGCGTGGCGGCGGCTTCCGGAGCGGCTTCGGCGGCGACGGCCTTTTTCGCCCGGCTGGCGCGCTTCTTCGGCGCGGGCTTGGCGGGCTCGGCCTCGGGCTCGGCGGCGGGGGCTTCGGGTTCGGCCACTGCGGCTTCGACCGGAGCTTCGGCCGCGACCGTCTCGGCTTCCGCCGCCGCTGCTTCGGCGGCGGCCGCAGCCTTGGTCTTGCGCGGCGCGCGCTTGCGCTTCGGCTTTTCCTCGGCGACCGGGGCTTCTTCGGCGACAGCTTCGACGGCTTCGACCACCTCTACCGGTGCGATTTCCGCCTCGGCTGCCGCTTCGTCGGCGGTCTCCACCGTATCGGCCTTCTTGCGGCCACGGCCACCCCGGCGGCGGCGCGGCTTGGCGTCGGCCTCCTCAGCGTCCGCCTCGGGCGCAGCCTCGACCGCCTCGACCGGTGCGGTTTCGCCTTCGTCGGCCTCGGCGCTGTCGTCTTCGCGGTCGTCGTCGCCTTCGCTGCCTTCGGCGATTTCATTGCCCTCGTCGTCGCGGCGGCCGCGGCGGCCACGGCGGCGGCGGCGGCGGCGCTTGCGGCCCTCACCATCGCCTTCACCGTCCTCACGGGCGCCTTCTTCGCGGTCACGCGAACGCGCGGGGCGCTCGTCGGCCGCCTCTTCTTCGGCTTCTTCTTCCTCGTCCTCGGGATAATCGTCGTCATCGTCCTCGATCGGCGCGATCGGGGCGAAGCTGCGGCGCGCGATCGGCGGCGGGCCGCTGACTTCGACCGCCATGCGCGCACCCTCGGTCTCGCCGTCGGGCAGGATTTCGACCGTGACGCCGTAAAGTTCCTCGATCTCGCGCAGTTCGCGGCGCTTTTCGTTGAGGAGGTAGAAGGTCGCTTCCTGGCTCGCGCGCAGGGTGATCTTGTTGCCCTTACCGCGTGCAGCTTCCTCTTCGATCAGGCGCAGCGCGCTGAGCCCCGCCGACGAGGCGGTGCGGACGAGGCCGGTGCCTTCGCAATGCGGGCACGGACGCGTCGAGGCTTCGAGCACGCCGGTGCGCAGGCGCTGGCGGCTCATCTCCATCAGGCCGAAGCCCGAAATGCGGCCGACCTGGATGCGCGCGCGATCGTTCTTCAGCGCATCCTTCATCGCGCGTTCGACCTTGCGGACGTTCGAGCCATGATCCATGTCGATGAAGTCGATCACGACGAGCCCGGCCATGTCGCGCAGGCGGAGCTGGCGCGCGATTTCGTGCGCAGCCTCGAGGTTGGTGCTGAGCGCGGTCTGTTCGATATTATGCTCGCGCGTCGACCGGCCCGAGTTGATGTCGATCGACACCAGGGCTTCGGTCGGGTTGATCACGAGGTAACCGCCCGATTTCAGCTGGACGACGGGATTGAGCATCCCCGCAAGCTGGTCCTCGACGCCGTAGCGCTGATAGAGCGAGACGGGGTCGGCATATTGCTTCACGCGGCGCGCGTGGCTCGGCATCAGCAGCTTCATGAACTGCTTCGCGGCCTTGTAGCCCTCGTCGCCCTCGACGAGCACTTCCTCGATGTCCTTGTGATAGATATCGCGGATCGCGCGCTTGACGAGGTCGCTGTCCGAATGGATCAGCGCGGGGGCCGAGCTGCCGAGCGTGTTTTCGCGGATTTCGTCCCACAGACGCGCGAGATAGTCGAAGTCGCGCTTGATCTCGACCTTGGTGCGGCTCATCCCCGCGGTGCGGACGATGCAGCCCATCGTCGGCGGCAGCGCGAGTTCGTCGATCATCGCCTTCAGCTTGCGGCGATCGGCGCCGTTCGAAATCTTGCGGCTGATCCCGCCACCATGCATCGTGTTCGGCATCAGCACGCAATAACGGCCGGCGAGCGACAGATAGGTGGTGAGCGCGGCGCCCTTGTTGCCGCGTTCTTCCTTGACGACCTGGACCAGCATCACCTGGCGGCGACGGATGACGTCCTGGATCTTGTAGCGGCGGCGCAGCGACATGCGGTTTTCGCCGTCTTCGTCGTCACCGCGACGGCTGCGGCCACGTCCGCCCTTGCGGTTGTTGCCACGCCCGCGGCCGCGACCCCGGCGATCGCCGCGGCCGTCCTTGCCTTCTTCGGCGCCTTCTTCCTCTTCGGCATCGCCATCTTCGGCGTCGCCGTTTTCTTCGTCCGAATCGCTGTCTTCGCCAACGGTTTCGGGGGCAGGGGCATCGCCGTTTTCGTCTTCGTCATGATATTCGACGTCGGCGACATCGCCTTCGAGCTCGTCGAGGTCTTCCTCGGCGCGCTGCGCGGCGGCGGCGGCATGCTCGGCCTCTTCGCGCAGCAGCGCGTCGCGGTCTTCCTTCGGAATCTGGTAATAATCGGGGTGGATTTCGCTGAACGCGAGGAAACCGTGGCGATTGCCGCCATATTCGACGAACGCCGCCTGAAGCGACGGTTCGACACGGGTAACCTTGGCCAGATAGATATTGCCCTTGAGCTGCTTGTGCTCGGCGGACTCGAAATCAAACTCCTCGATGCGGTTTCCCTTGGTGACGGCGACCCGGGTTTCTTCCCGGTGCCGAGCGTCGATCAACATGCGCGTGGTCATTAGATACACTCCAAGCGCGCCTCGGCGCGCCCTCAAAAAATCCCGCGACCCTCCCCGAGGAAAGGCCGCGGCGGATACGGGTGAAAGGATAAAAGACGTTATTGCCGAAAAGGGCCTGCGTCCGGTCCTGGACGCGCATGCGGTCTTCAAATCCGGCGACGGCCGGGGCGAAAGCGCCCGCGTCGGGATCCAAAGAGGGCATGGCAAGCCTCATGCGGCATCAACCTGTTACGGGATGAGCGGGCGGGCAGGGCGGGCGTGATGCGCACGCCCCGACTGTCCGGTCAACCGGGTGGACTGGCGGCAGGTCGCCCTTCCCCGTATGTCCGGCGCCAAGGCGGCCATGTTCCGCAGCTTTGCGGAGCAGGCCTTCCCCTCAAAAGGCCGGACGGCACCGGGAACGACACCGTCAGTGAGGGCGTGCTAGCATCGGCACAGGCCGACGGCAACCACAACCACGGTGCAAAGATGGGATGGCGGCGCGCTGTTGCAAGAATGTCATCATCGTGAAAGCGATTGAATCGCGGGCGAAGCTTGCTGGCAGAGCGGTCGCCGCGCGCGGTGGCTAATGCCCGGTTCACGACATTCTGCCGCCGCGGCGCAGCTGTTTTTCAATAAGCGCTGGACCATCGCGCATCGCGGGCGGCATAGACGCCGCATGGGCCACCTGCTCGTCCTGCTTGGCATGATCGGGATTCCGTCGGCGGTGCTGGCGGGACCGGTCGCGGCTCGCGATTCGGGCGCGGAAGAGCGCCTTTTGGCCGCCGGCTCCGCAGATATGTTCGAACACGTCACGCGCGGCGCGCGCGCCGAGCGCCAGCCGTCTGCGGGTTTCCGCGCCAAGCGGCCCGGAAAACGCTACAGTGTCACCGTCCCGATCGGAAAGCCGAAACCGTCGGTGACGCTGCCGCGGATCGAGGGGCCGGCGGACAGCCGCCTGCCGCTCGTCGTGATCGATGCCGGGCATGGCGGGCACGATCCCGGCGCGATCAGCCCGCATAACGGCAGCCGCGAAAAGGATATCACGCTGGCGCTCGCCCGCGCGATCCGCGCCGACCTGCTCGCCTCGGGGCGCGTCCGCGTCGCCCTGACGCGCGCCGACGACCGCTTTCTCGTGCTCGAAGAACGCTTCGGCATCGCGCGGCGGTTGAAGGCCGACCTGTTCATTTCGGTCCACGCCGATGCCGCCGAAAACCGCGACGCGAGCGGGGCGTCGGTGTACACGCTGTCCGAAGTCGCCTCGGACCGCGAAGCGGCGCGGCTCGCGGCGCGCGAGAACAAGGCGAATATCATCAACGGCGTCGACCTTGGCGCGCACAGCGGCGATGTGTCGTCGATCCTGCTCGACCTGACCCAGCGCGAGACGATGAACACGGCGTCCGACTTTGCCCGGCTGCTCCAGCGCGAGGCGGGCGAAGCGGTGAAGTTCCGCACCCATGCGCATCGTTTCGCATCCTTCGTCGTGCTGAAAGCGCCCGATACGCCGTCGGTCCTGTTCGAAACGGGCTTCATCTCGAACAAGGGCGACGCCGAGTTCCTCGCGTCGCCTGCCGGGCAGAAGAAGGTCGCGCGCGGGGTACGCGATGCGGTGCAGCTCCACTTCGCGCGGCGAATCACGGCGCGCTGATAGCGCCCACCGGTTATAATATAGTCTTGACTAACTTTTTGTGCGGCGACAGCTTCGCCGCAGGGAGAGCGGCATGGGCTGGAGCAACTGGTCGGGAAGTGTCACCGCGGCGGCCGAGGTTGTGCGTCCGCAAAGCGTCGATGAATTGGCCGCGCTTGTTCGCAGCGCGAACCGGTTGCGCGTCACCGGCGCCGGGCACAGCTTCATGCCGCTGTGCAAATCGGGCGAGCTGATCGTCAGCCTCGACGACATGGCGGGCACGATCCATATCGCCGCCGATCGCCGCACCGCGCGCATCCCCGCGGGATGGAGCATCCGGCGGCTGACCGCGGCGCTGTGGGAGGAGGGGCTGGCGCTCGCCAACCAGGGCGACGTCAATCCGCAATCGCTGGCCGGCGCGATGGCGACGGGCACACATGGCACCGGCGTCGAGCTCGGCTCGCTCGCGACCTTTGCGCGTGGATTCGAGCTTGTCGGGGCCGATGGCGAAACGCGCTGGTGCGATGCGACGACGAACCCCGACCTCTATCAGGCGCAGCGCCTGTCGCTCGGGCTGTTCGGCGTCGCGACCGAGATCGAGGTCGCGGTCGTGCCCGCCTTTCATCTTTCCGAGCGGATCGAAAAGCGCCGCTGGGCCGAAATCCGCGAAAGCTACGACGAGCTGGCGCAGCAGCACCGGCATATCGAATTCTGGTTCTTCCCGCACAGCGACGATGTGATCCTGAAAACGCTCGACCCGTGCGATCCGTGCGACCCGCCCCCCACGACGACCGACATGGAGGAAGCGACTTTCCGCCGCATCCTCGACATTTCGGCGCGCCTGCCGTTCCTCACGCCCTTCCTCCAGCGGCTGATGATGAAAAGCGGCATTTCGGGCCGTCGCCGCGGCCCCGCGCACAGCATCTTCCCCTCCGACCGCACCTTGCGGTTCGAGGAGATGGAATATGAAATGCCCCGCAGCGCCGGGCTGGAGGCGTTGGAAGAGGTGGTGGGCTGGATCCGGCGGAAACGCCTGCCCGTGACCTTTCCCTTCGAATATCGCACCGTCGCCGCCGACGATATCTGGATGAGCCCGATGAACGCGGGGCCGGTCGCGGCGATTTCGATGCACCAATATGCGAAGATGCCGTGGGCGGCGCTGTTCGCCGAGGCCGAAGCCATCTTCCGCGGCGGGGGCGGGCGCCCGCATTGGGCGAAACGCCACACATTGAGCCGCGCCGACGTCGCCGCGCTTTACCCGATGGCGGGGCGCTATATTGCGGTGCGCCGCGCTGCCGATCCGCACGGCAAATTCCTCAACGCGCATATGGAGAGCCTGTTCGCATGACCACCGACCGTGAATTGCACGACCATCTGATCGGCCGGCAAGGCTCGCGCGCCGACCTCAATACACCGGTTCTCGTGCTCGATGTGGGTGCGCTCGACCGCAATATCGCGGCGATGGCGGCGCTTGTCGCAGGGCACCGCGTCGCGCTCCGCCCCCACGCCAAGACGCACAAGAGCGTTGATATCGCCAAGCGTCAGGTTGCAGCGGGCGCGGTCGGGGTGTGCTGCGCCAAGATCGGTGAGGCCGAGGTGCTCGCCGATGGCGGCGTGACCGGCATCCTCATCACCTCGCCCGTCGCGGCGCCCGGCGCGGTCGATCGTCTCGCAAAGCTCGCGGCAACCGCGCAGGGGCTGATGGCGGTGGTCGACCATCCCGGCGTTGCCGGGCGTATCGACGCGGCGCTCGCGGACGCCGAAACAAGGCTCGACGTCATCATCGACATCGATCCCGGCATCGCGCGTACCGGCGTCGCGTCGGCCGAGGCGGCCGTCGCGCTGGCGCATGCGATTTCGGAAGCGCCGAACCTCACCTATCGCGGGGTGCAATTTTACTGCGGATCGCAGCAGCATATCGAAAGCTACGCCGACCGCCGCGCCGCGATCGTCGAGCGCACCGCCTATTTGCAGGAGGTGATCGCCGCGCTTTCCGATGCGGGTTTCGCCCCCGGTATCGTCACGGGGTCGGGCACCGGCACCCACCGGATCGACCTCGACCTCGGCGTCTTCACCGAATTGCAGGCGGGCAGCTATGTCTTCATGGACAAGCAATATCTCGACTGCGAGATCGCGGACGGCGGCGAAGCGCCGTTCGAGGTATCGCTTAGCGTCGACGCGCGCGTCGTCAGTGCGAATCACGGCGGCCTCATCACTATCGATTCGGGCTATAAATCGCTGTCGACCGACGGCGGCGTCGCGGTTGTGCAGCGCGGCGCGCCCGAAACCGCCTTCTTCGCCTTCATGGGCGACGAACATGCCGCGTTGATCGCGCCGGGTATCGGGACCGAGCTCCAGCCCGGCGATCCGGTCAGCCTGACCGTGCCGCACTGCGACCCCACAGTGAACCTCTATGATTGCTACCATGTCGTTGCGGGCGACACGCTGGTCGACATCTGGCCGGTGAGCGCGCGCGGCGCCGCGCGGTGACGCTCGCCGCGCGCCGTCCGCCGCAGCAGGCGCGCGCGCATCAGACGCAGGGCCGCCTGCTCGACGTCGCGGGCGAATTGCTCGCCGAGGTCGGGATCGAGCGCATCTCGACCAACATGATCGCGGCGCGGGCCGGGCTGAGCCCGCCGGCGCTCTACCGCTATTTCGGCGACAAATATGCGGTGCTCGAAGCGCTCGGGCGGCGGCTGATGGAGCGCCAGAATGAAGTGCTCGACGCCTGGCTCGCGCGCCACGCGTCCGGCGGGATCGCCGCGATGGCCGACCATATCGGCGACCTGCTCGCCGAAAATGCTGCGGCGACGCGCGCCGAGCCGGGGGCGGTGTGGGTATTGCGCGCGCTCCACGCGACGCCGCGGCTTGTCCACATCCGGCTCGAATCGCATCGCCATGTCACCGGCCGCCTCGTCGATGCCTGCGCGCCGCACCTTCCCCGGATCGACCGTGAAACGCTGTGGCTGCGCCTCCGCCTCGCGGTCGAACTCGGCTTTGCGGCCGACGAGATGCTGTATGAAGAGGACCGGGTTTCGGCCGACGCGGTGCTTGGCGAAGTTGCTTCGATGCTTCGCGCGGCGCTGCTCGACCTGACGGCCGCCGACTAGTCGCGCGCCTCGCCGCAACCATACTTCCCTTTCGGCGAGTCAGGCTTTAGAGGCGGGGACATATGGCCGCTGACAGTCCGCCCGATTTCCGCCTTCGCCTCCGCCGCGACGGCAATGCCGTCATCGTCTGGTTCCGCGACATGTGGACGCGGCGCTGGTTCCGCTGGCTCGGCTATCTCCTGCTCGCGGGGCTGCTCGGCATCGTGCTGATCTGGGCGATTTTTGCGCGCGACCTGCCCTCGGTCGACCAGCTTCGCGATTACGAGCCGCCGCTGCCGACGATGGTCCGCGACGGCGAGGGCAAGCCGGTGCACAGCTATGCCCGCGAACGCCGCGTCCAGCTCGAATATAGCGAATATCCGCAGCTTCTCGTGCGGTCCTTCCTCGCGGCCGAGGACAAGACCTTCTTCAGCCACGGCGGCATCGACTATCCGGGCATCGCCTCGGCGATCGTCACCAACCTGACGAACAGCGGCCGCCCCGTCGGCGCCTCGACGATCACCCAGCAGGTCGCGAAGAACCTGCTGCTGACCAACGAGCTCAGCTATCGCCGCAAGGTACGTGAGGCGATCCTCGCGATGCGCATCGAAAGTGCGCTGACCAAGGAACAGATTCTCGAGCTCTATCTGAACGAAATCCCGCTCGGCCGCCGCAGCTTCGGCGTGCAGGCGGCGAGCCGCGCCTATTTCGACAAGGACGTCGACCAGCTCCAGCTGCACGAAATGGCTTTCCTCGCCATCCTCCCCAAGGCCCCCGAAAAATACGGCCGCGCCCGCTTCGAGCGCGAGGCGCTGGCGCGGCGCAATTTCGTGCTCGGGTCGATGGAGAGCAACGGCTGGATCACGGCGGCGCAGCGCGACGCTGCGCGCGGGATGCCGCTCGGGCTCACCAACACGGGCAACACCGCGATCGCGCAGGTCGGCGGCTATTATATGGAAGAGGTGCGGCGCCAGCTGATCGCCGAGTTCGGGGAGACCGCCGAGGACGGCCCGCTCAGCGTCTATGGCGGGGGCCTCTGGGTGCGCACGCCCTATGACACGAGGATGCAGCAGGGCGCGACGATGGCGCTGCGCAAGGGGCTCCAGCGCTATGATGCGGGCAAGGGCTGGTCGGGGCCGATCGCGACGATCGAGGCCGACGACCAGTGGCAGGGCCGTCTCGCGTCGAGCTTTATCGGCATCGATTACGACAATTGGCGCGTCGCCACTGTCATTTCCAAATCGGCGGGCGCCGCGCGCATCGGTTTTGCCAATGGCGACACCGGCACGCTGCCCGCGAGCGCGGCGACGATGGGCTATCGCAAGACTGGCGGCAGCGCCTTTTCGGCGATGCGTCCGGGCGACCTGATCGCGGTCAAATCGACCGGCGGCAGCAGCTACGCGTTACGCAATATCCCCGAGGTTTCGGGCGGCATGGTCGTCGAAAGCCCACATTCGGGCCGTATCTATGCGATGCAGGGCGGCTTCGACGTCCGCCTCTCGCCATTCAACCGCGCGACGCAGGCCGAACGCCAGCCGGGTTCGACGATCAAGCCCTTCGTTTACGCCGCCGCGCTCGACAATGGCATGACCCCCGCGACGATGATCGTCGACGGGCCGTTCTGCGTCTATCAGGGCGCACGCTTCGGCAACAAATGCTTCCGCAACTTCGGCGGTGCGGGCGGGTCGGGCGAACATACGATGCGCTGGGGCCTCGAACAGTCGCGCAACCTGATGACGGTGCGCGCCGCGAGCCAGGTCGGCATGGAACCGGTGGTCGACATGATCAGCACGATGGGGATCGGCAAGCACGAACCCTATCTGTCGACCGCGCTTGGCGCCGGGTCGACGACGGTCGAAAAGATCACCAATGCCTATGCGATGCTCGCCAACCATGGCCGCGAGCTGAAGCCGCGCGTGATCGATTACGCGCAGGACCGCCGCGGCAAGGTGATTTTTCCGAAAAACTGGCGGCCGTGCGAGGGCTGCAACAAGAAGGACTGGGACGGCCGGCCGATGCCGCGCTTCGCGCGCTCGGGCAAGCAGCTGATGGATCCGATCACCGCCTATCAGGTCGTCCATATGCTCGAAGGCGTCGTCCAGCGTGGCACCGCGGTGCGGCTGCGCGACCTCGACGTGCCCCTGTTCGGCAAGACGGGCACGACCTCGGGCCCGAACGACGTCTGGTTCGTCGGCGGCACCCCCGACGTGGTCGCCGGCATGTATATCGGCTTTGACCAGCCGCGCAGCATGGGCGGTTACGCGCAGGGCGGCAGCTATGCGGCGCCGATTTTCAAGGACTTCGCGCTCGCCGCGCTCGCCGATCGCCAGCCGATACCCTTTTCGGCGCCGAAGGGCGTGCGCATGGTGCGCATCGACCGCCAGTCGGGCCGCCGCGTCTATGGCGCCTGGCCGGGTACCGATCCCAAGGCATCGATCATCTGGGAGGCGTTCAAGCCCGAAAGCGAACCGCGCCGGACGATCCGCGAAGACGAAATCAAGCCGATCAAGGCGCCGAAGCGGCAGAGCGCGCCGACGCAGAAGGGGACGTCGGGACGGACCGACAGCGACTTCCTCGACGACCGCGGCGGCATCATCTGACGGTTCGGCACTGCCTTCCCCTGCGGCCTTTCTGGCCGTAAGGGCGGGACCAACATATTTCAGGAGCAAGGACATGCGCGCCGAAGCGCAGGATCATATCGACAAGATTGGCGCCGCGCTGGCGCTGCTGCGGCGTTTCCTCGACTGGGATCGCGCGGTGCGGCGGCTCGACGAACTCAATGCGAAGGTCGAAGACCCGACGCTGTGGAACGACGCGAAGGCGGCGCAAGAGGTCATGCGCGAACGCCGCCGGCTCGACGAGGCGATCACCGCGACGCGCGCGATCGAGACCGAATGCGCTGATACCGCCGAACTGATCGAGCTCGCCGAGATGGAAGGCGACGAGGCGATGGTCGACGAAGCCGTCGCGTCGCTTGCCGCGCTCGCCGAGCGCGCCGAGGAAGACAAGATCAAGGCGCTGCTCGCGGGCGAAGCCGATGCCAACGACTGCTATATCGAGGTCCATGCCGGCGCCGGCGGGACCGAAAGCCAGGACTGGGCCGAGATGCTCCAGCGCATGTATATGCGCTGGGCCGAAAAGCGCCGGATGAAGGTCGAGCTGGTCGAATATCAGGCGGGCGAACAGGCGGGGATCAAGTCGGCGACGATGCTGGTGAAGGGCGAAAACGCCTATGGCTATGCAAAGACCGAAAGCGGCGTGCACCGCCTCGTCCGCATTTCGCCCTACGACAGTTCGGCGCGCCGCCATACCAGCTTCTCGTCGGTGTGGGTCTATCCGGTGATCGACGACAATATCGAGATCGAGATCAACGAGGGCGACCTCAAGATCGACACCTATCGCGCCTCGGGTGCGGGCGGGCAGCACGTCAACACGACCGACTCGGCGGTGCGCATCACGCACATCCCGACCGGCATCGTCGTCGCGAGCCAGAACGACCGGTCGCAGCACAAGAACCGCGCGACCGCGATGGGGATGCTGAAGGCACGCATGTACGAGGCCGAGCTGCAAAAGCGCGAGGCCGCGGCGTCGGGTGAATATCAGGCGAAGACCGAGATCGGCTGGGGCCACCAGATCCGCTCGTACGTCCTCCAGCCCTATCAGCTGGTGAAGGATCTGCGCACCGGGGTAACCTCGACCGCGCCGGGCGACGTGCTCGACGGCGCGCTCGATCCTTTCATGGCGGCGGCATTGTCGCAGAAGGTGACCGGCGAAAAGGTCGAGGTGGAGGACATCGATTGATGAAGCGCGCCGCGGTCGTCCTGCTGGCGCTCCTGCCGCTGCTGACCGGCTGCGATGCGCCGTGGGACGATGGCAGCGACCGTACCGAGACCGCGCGCGAATTCCCGCCGGCCGACCGGCCCGTCGCGCCGACCGTTTCGACCAAATGGTCGACCGAGGAAGCGCGCGACCGGGTCAACGAGGCCGAGGACGTCATGGACTCCGCCGACGTCCGGCCGAACATGACCGTCGCCGACATCGGCGCGGGCGACGGCTATTACACCGTGCGCCTCGCGCAGCGGGTCGGCGCGGGCGGCCGCGTGCTCGCGCAGGACATCATCCCCGAGGTGATCGAACGGCTGGCCGACCGTGTCGCGCGCGAACGGCTCGACAATGTCTCGCTGAAACTCGGCGCGGTCGACGATCCGCGCCTGCCCGCGGCGAGCTTCGACCGCGTCTTCATGGTCCATATGTATCACGAGATCGGCGAGCCTTATGCTTTCCTGTGGCGGCTGCGCCCGGCGCTCCGCAAGGGCGGGCAGGTGATCGTCGTCGACGGCGACCGCCCGATTGCGCAGCACGGCACGCCCTTCCGCCTGCTCGTCTGCGAGTTCGAGGCGGTGGGCTACAAGCTCGTCTCCTACGACGACAAGCAGCATGCCGGCGGCTATCTCGCGCGCTTCGCGCCCGAGGGCAAACGCCCCGAAGCCGACGCAATCAAGGTGTGCGACAATCCCTGAGTTTCGGCGCTAATAGACGATCAGCCGGTCCTCGGCGCTCACTTCGGCGAGGAAGCTGACCAGCCCAGCGGCGCGAACATGCGGCACAAGCTCGGTTGCCGCAATGCCGACGAGCGCCATGCCCGACTGGCACACGAACAGCGCGACCTCCATCGCGATTGCTTCCTCGACGAGCCATGAGAGGTCGGGCTGTCCCGCCGCGCGGCGCGCCTCGTCGCCCGCGAAGGCGACCGGATCGCGCAGCAGCGCGGCGGCTTCGCCCTGCAGGAAGATACGCACCGCGCGCCCGAGCGCCGCCGCCGCCATTCCCGCCTCGAGCGCGGCGTACAGCCGCCGCCCCTCGGCGACCGCGACAATGATGTTCAGGCTTTGCATATCGGGCATTCGGGATCCTCGGGCACGCCGACTTCGCGCCAGCGCCGCTCGAGCATGTCGACGATCGCGAGGCGGCCCGTCAGCGGCGCGCCCCAGCCGGTCAGCGCGCGCACCGTCTCCAGCGCCGCCATCGTCCCGACCATCCCCGCGAGCGCGCCCATCACGCCCGTTTCGGCGCAATTGATCCCCTCGCGGTCGGGATCGCTGCCGACAAGGCAGGCGTAGCAGGCCTGTCCGGCGCGCCAGCCTTCGTAAAGCGCGACCTGCCCCTCGAACGCGCCGATCGCGGCGCTGAGCAGCGGGACGTGCAGCGCGACCGCGGCGCGGTTCACCGCGAGCCGCGTATCGAAATTGTCGCAGCCGTCGAGGATCAGGCTTGCGCCCGACAGCAGCTGTTCGGCGTTCCCGTCGTCGAGCCGTTCGGCGACCGCGACCGCCTCGACATGCGGGTTGATCCGCCGCGCCGCATCGGCCGCGACATCGGCCTTGCGCGCGCCGATGTCGGCGTCGGTGAACAGCGGCTGACGGTGCAGGTTCGACAGCTCGATCACGTCATGGTCGATAATCGTCAGCTTGCCGACGCCCGCCGCGGCGAGATAGATGATCGCCGGACAGCCGATCCCGCCCGCGCCGATGATCGCGACATGCGCGCTCTTCAGTTTCGCCTGCCCGGCGCCGCCGAACGCCGGAAGGATGATCTGGCGCGCATAGCGGTCGAGTTCGGCGTCGCTCAGGCTCATTGTGGCAGCCGCATCGCAACGCGGAACCGATATCGCGTGGTGTGACGGACGGGCTTGAAGTAGGTCCGCGGCGCTGTTTGCAGCCACTTCCTGACATGGATGACGCGTTCCCAGGCACAGTCGGGCGCCTCTATCCGGATGTCGCGTGGCGCAGCCTTCGGGGGCAGGGTGATCCCGATCATCATATTATAATCACCGCACCGCCGGTCTTCGTGCAAGGCGAGCGGGTCGGACAACCGCGCGACAAATATCTGCTGGGCGGCCGCGTCGTTGAACGGCCGTTCGACCTTGATCGGAACCGATCCGGCGAGCAACAGAACGGCGACGCCGACCGCCACCTATTCGCCCGGCTGCCGTATCTTCATGGCGGACAGCGATCCGACATTGTCGGGCACGAAATCGTCGTCGGGCACCTCTTCGCCGCTCGCGCTCGCAACCCCGGTCGAGCCGAAACCGCCCGCGCCGCGCGCCGTTTCGTCGAGCGTTTCGACCTCGGAAAAGGCCGCGCGCTGGACGGGGGCGGGGACGAGCTGCGCGATGCGGTCGCCGCGCGCGATCTCGAAATTATCCTCGGACAGATTCGCGAGGATCACCTTCACTTCGCCGCGATAGTCGCTGTCGATCGTGCCGGGGGTGTTGAGGCAGGTGATGCCGTGCTTGAGCGCGAGGCCCGAGCGCGGGCGCACCTGCACTTCGTAACCCGCCGGGATCGCCATCGCGAAACCCGTCGCGACCGCGTGGCGCGCGCCGGGGCGGAGCGTCAGCGTTTCGGCCGCGACGACGTCCATTCCCGCCGCGCCATCGCTCGCATAGGCGGGCAGGGGCAGGCCGCCGCCGTTGGGCAGCCGCTGGATAGCGATTTCAATCTCTTTGAACGGGTGCACGGGTTTCGAGCTCATCGGCGATCTTTTCCATCAATTTGCGGGCGACGGCGTCCTTGGGCAGCCGGTCCCAGCTGTCTACGCCGTCTTTGCTAACGATATGCACCCTGTTGTTCGCGCCGCCCATCGGGTCGGCGGCGACGTCGTTGGCGACGATCCAGTCGCAGCCCTTGCGCACGAGCTTCGCCTGCGCATGGGCGATGACGTCGTTGGTTTCGGCGGCAAAGCCGATCAGCAGCGGCGGGCGGTCGGCGCTTTTGGCGACGCTGGCGAGGATGTCGGGATTTTCGGTGAGCGCGAGCGGCGGGACCTGTCCGCTGCCGTCCTTCTTGATCTTTTGCGGCGCGGTGTCGGCGGCGCGCCAGTCGGCGACCGCGGCGACCATGATCGCGGCATCGACGGGCAGGCCCTCGGCGACTTCGGCCGCCATTTCGACCGCGGTCTCGACATCGACGCGGATCACGCCGGGCGGGGTGGGCAGGTCGACCGGCCCCGCGACCAGCAGCACCTCGGCGCCGGCTTCGGCGGCGGCGGCGGCGATCGCAAAACCCTGCTTCCCGCTCGACCGGTTGGCGATATAGCGCACCGGATCGATCGGCTCGTGCGTCGGCCCCGCGGTGATCAGGATGCGGCGGCCGAACAGCGGGCGATGGTTCGCGGGCGCGAAATCGGGCTGGCCGGTCAGCGGAACCGGTGCGGGGGCGCTCGCAAGCGCCGCATCGATCGCGACCTTGATCGCTTCGGGTTCGGGCAGGCGACCGGGGCCATATTCGCCGCACGCCATCTCGCCCTCGTCGGGTTCCATCACCGTCACCCCGTCGCCGCGCAGCGTGGCGACGTTGCGGCGGGTTGCGGCGTGCAGCCACATGCGCACATTCATCGCGGGCGCGGCGAGCACCGGCTTGTCGGTCGCGAGCAGCAAGGTCGTTGCAAGATCGTCGGCAATGCCCGCGGCCATCTTTGCCAGCAGGTCGGCGGTCGCGGGCGCGACGACAACGAGGTCGGCCTCGCGGCTGAGCTGGATATGCCCCATCTCGACCTCGTCCTTGAGGTCGAAGAGGTTGGTATAGGCCTTGTTTTCGCTGAGTGCCGCGAGCGTCAGCGGGGTCACGAACTGCTCGCCCGCGCGCGTGATCACGCAGCGGACGATGTACCCCGCCTTGCGGAGCAGGCGGACGAGTTCGATCGATTTATAGGCTGCGATACCGCCGCCGACGATGAGCAGGATGCGAGGCTTGGTCACGCGCCTGCATATGGCGTGAAAAAGCCCCGCCGACTAGGCCCTCTTCGCCGCGACACGATCGGCTATTTGTTGCCGGCGAGCGTGAAGGGGGTCGAATAGAAGATCGAAATCACCGTCGCCTTGTCCTCGCCGCCACCCCATTCGTGGGAGAGCTGCAAGCCGCCATTCAGTCCGTTTTCCTTGTCGAAGGCGACATAGAAGGGCGCGACCGCCTTATAGCGATCTTCGATCTCGCTATAGGTGAAGGACGGGGCGAGGCCGATTTCGGGCAGATAGCGGTGCAGACGCGTCAGCGGGATGCGCGTCCGGACCTCTGCGCCCAGCTCGAACCCCGAATCGCGCGAGGGCGGCGCTATGTTGAACTTCTCGCATTTCCGGTTGCTCGCCCCCGCGACCGGTACCCCGCCGGCCAGCGGCGGGTCGATCGTGCAGAATTCGACGTCCTTCGCCGCCTTTGCGATACTCCATTTCCGACCGAATTTGGCGCGCGGGATAAGCGTCAGGCCGTCGAGCAGGGGCAGGTCGACGGGCCAGTGATAAAAGACATATCCGTTGAGCGACCAGTCATAGGTGACCTTCCTGTCCCCGCCGAGCGTTTCGAATTTCAGCGTCGAGAGCAAGGGCGGATTCGTTGCCGGAAGCAGGACGGAGGGCGGAAAGCCCGCGGGGTCGATGAAGGAAAAGCGCTGGCGCGTGAATTCGCCCGACAGGCCGAAGCCGAACTCGGGGAGTTCTTCCTTTCCGGGGGTAATCCAGAAACCGGCATTATAGGCGTCGATCGCCTCCGGCCGCTTGAAGGCGCCATGCTTTTTCGTCGCGAATGCCCAGCGCAGCAAATTTTCATAGCGGCACGGATCGTCGGCACCGGCGGTTGCCGCGTCGCCGCTAGCCGGTTGCGGATCGAAAATATCCGCCTGGAGTTTTGCGTCGTCGGCCTTCTTCTTCTCATCGGCCCGGCATAGCGCGACAAGCGCCGCAACCTTCTCCTTGCCCAGCGTCGCGAGCGTCGCTTCGCCTTTCTCTTCGGAGGACTTCGGCCGCCATGGATAATATTGCATGCTGAAACCCAGCGACAGGCCCAGCGGCTTGTCGGACAGGTCGGAGAAGTCGCCGATATAGCCGCCATTATCCTCGTCGAAGGTCGCGCTCGCGCCGAGCGAAAGCGTTCGCGTGATCGCGCGCAGATTCCCTTCCTCATCGTCCTCCTTCAGACGGCTGAGCGGGAAATCGTTGACCAGCCCGACATTCGTGCCCTTTTTCGAGGCGGTGATCGCGCCCCGGAAGTTGCCGGTCGAGCTTCCGAGGCTTCGGGGCGGCGGGCCGCCGGTGCGCCAAACCTCCGTCCCGTCCGGCTCCCTGACCTTCGTCGCCAGATGCCCGAGGAGCTGGTCTTCCTTGTCGTCGGTTCGCTCGACATAGTCGCGGAAGCTGTGGTCGCAATCGAGATAGGGTGCCGCCGACAATTGGCTCGGCGGTACCGGCTTGGCGCATTGCGCGATATCTGCCTGTGCGGTTTCGACCGGGCGCGGGGATGACCCCGATTGCCGATCGAGCAGGTCCCGGATCAGCGCCTCGGCTCTCGCAGCGGACGCTTCGGCTGCCTTCGCATCCCTGCGCGCCTGCTCGGCGGCCTTGCGCAACTCGGCGATCTGCGCCTCGAGCGATACGGACGCATTTTCGGCGGGCGCCGGCGGGGCGGGCTGTGCACCGACGGGCGTTGTCCATGCCGCACATGCCAGGCTCGTGCCCGCTGCCAACAACCCCGATCGCACAGACGTGCGTGTCCATCCCGCCATAACACCCCCCGATGTTTGCCCTATGAAATGCAGGGACTAGGGCGTGATCAACGGCTCCGATAGGATCGATGCGTCAAAAATGGACCGATTCAGGCTAGCCACCACATCGCGCCGACCCCGGCGGCCGCGCCGGCCAGCGCGGTCAGCGCATAACGCCACCAGCGCTTTCGTTCGCCCTTGTCCCACATCAGCGGAATGTCGGGCAGTGGCGGCGCGGGCGGCGCGCCGCCGGGCTTCGGCAATTGCGCGTCGAGGCGGCGGATGATGTCGGGAATCAGCGCGAGCGTCTTACCCTGTTCGCGCAAACCATCGGCGAGCGCGGCTTCGGGGCCGAGTTCGTCGCGGATCCATTCGCTGACGAAGGGACCCGAGACATTCCACATGTTGATCTTCGGGTTCAGCATCGTCGCGACGCCTTCGACCATCACCATCGTCTTCTGGAGCAGCAGCAGGTGCGGCTGCGTCTGCATGTCGAAATCGCGCGTGATCGCGAACAGCCCGTCGAGCATCTGCCCGACGCTGAGTTCGCTTACCGGCTTGCCGCGCATCGGCTCGCCGACCGCGCGCAGCGCCGTCGCGAATTCCTCGACGCTGTGATAGGCGGGCACATATTGCGCCTCGAAATGGATCTCGGCGACGCGGCGGTAGTTGCCGGTGGTCAGCCCATAAAGGATTTCGGCGAGCCAGTAACGCGCCTGCCGGTTGATCCGGCCCATGATGCCGAAATCGACCGCGGCGATCGTTCCGTCGGCCTTCACGAACAAATTGCCCTGGTGCATGTCGGCGTGGAAGAATCCCTCGGCGATCGCCTGGCGCAGGAAGGCGTTGACGAGGTTCGCCGACAAGGCCTCTATGTCGTGCCCCGCCGCGATCAGCCGGTCGCGGTGCGAGATTTTGATGCCGTCGATCCAGCTCATCGTCATCACGCGGCTCGCGGTGCGGTCCCAGTCGATCGCGGGCACTTCGTATGTCGGCACTCCGACCATCGCGTCGGCGAGCTCGGATGCCGACGCGGCCTCGCGCCTGAGGTCGAGTTCGCGAAGCGTCCAGCGGCGGAAATTGGCGATCACTTCGCGCGGGCGCAGCCGCGTCGCTTCGCCGCCGAGCGCCTCGAGATGCGCGGCCGCCCATTCATAGGTGTCGATATCGCGCGCGAATTGCTTGTCGATACCGGGGCGGCGGACCTTGACCGCGACCGTGCGGCCTTCGGTCGTCACCGCGCGGTGGACCTGCGCGATCGAGGCCGAGCCGACGGGTTCGGGATCGAATTCGCTGTAGAGGCTTTCGAGCGGGACTTCGAAGACCGCCTCGATCTCCTGCTTGATGCGCTCGAACGCGACTGGCGCGAGCGCGTCCTGCAGGCTCAGCAGGTTGCGCGCCGCTTCCTCACCGACAAGGTCGGGGCGCGTCGCGAGCGTCTGGCCGAGCTTGACCGCGGCGGGGCCGATCGCCTGGAAGGCGGTGGCGTAATCGGGGATTTTCGGCTGGATCGTGCCGAAACGCGCGATCCGGCACAGGCGCTTGACGCCCGGCGGGGTCGTCGGCGCACTCTCGATCCCGCGCAGCGCGCCGTGGCGCGCGAGGATACGCCCCCACTTCAGCAGGCGGACGATATGGGTGACGGGTCGGGTCAAGCTTTCCACCCGCTATGGATCGCGACGAGGCCGCCGAGGATCGGTTCGACCTTCACCGATGTGAAGCCCGCTTCGCGGATCATTGCCGCGAACTTGGGCATCGGCGGGAAGCGGCGGATCGATTCGATCAGGTAACGATAGCTGTCCTCGTCGTCGGCGATCAGCTTGCCGAGCTTGGGGACGAGGTGGTGCGAATAGGCGTCATAGGCCTGCGCGAAGCCCGGCCATTCGTTGGTCGAAAATTCGAGGCAGAAGAAGCGCCCGCCATAGCGCAGCACGCGGTGCGCTTCCTGCAGCGCGGCCGGGATGTCGGTGACGTTGCGGATGCCGAAGGCGATCGTATAGGCGTCGAAAAACTGGTCGGGGAAGGAGAGCTTCTCGGCATTCTGTTCGGACCAGACGAGGCTGTCGATGCCGCGCTCGGCGGCGCGCTCGACGCCGACGCCGAGCATGTCGGGGTTGATGTCGGCGACGGTGATGCTCGCGCCGAAGCGCTCCATGCGAAAGGCGATGTCGCCGGTACCGCCCGCCATGTCGAGGATCGTCTCGCCCTCGCGCGGCTTCACGCGGCGCACGAAGCGATCCTTCCACAGCCGGTGCATCCCGCCCGACATCGCGTCGTTCATGATGTCATATTTGCGCGCGACGCGGCTGAACACCTCGCCGACCATCGCGGTCTTCTCGCCCGCGGGGACCTGTTCATAGCCGAAGCTGACGGTGTCGGGAGTGGCCATGGAGTGCGCGCCTTTGCGGGGGAGAGGTAAAGTCGAACGGCCTTTAGCGGGGCCTTGCCGCCCACGCAAATGGCGCGTAGCCCGATGCGCGATATGCCTGAATTGCCCGAAGTCGAAACCACCGTCCGCGGCCTTGCGCCCTTCCTCGAAGGGCAAAGGCTGACCACGGTCACCACCTTCCGTCCCGACCTCCGCCGGCCGTTTCCGGCCGACCTTGCGCAGCGTCTTACCGGCGCGACGGTGACCGGCCTGTCGCGTCGCGCCAAATATGGCGTGATCTCGACCGACCGCGACGATCATATGATCTTCCACCTCGGCATGTCGGGGCGCTGGCGGACCGAGGGCGGCGAGGCGGGCAAGCACGACCATCTGTTGCTCGAAACGGCGGGACACCGGCTGTTCCTCCACGATCCGCGGCGTTTCGGTTCGGTCGACCTGGTAAGCGGCGACCCGCTGATCCTGTTTCCCGCCTTTGTCACGCTCGGCCCCGAACCCTTGTCCGACACTTTTGATGCTGCCTATCTGGCGAAGGCGCTCGCGGGGCGCCGCGCGCCGATCAAGGCGATGCTGCTCGACCAGACGGTCGTTGCGGGGCTCGGCAATATCTATGTGTGCGAGGCGCTCAACATGGCGCGGATCGCACCGACGAAGCCGGCGGCCGACGTCTCGAAGGCGAAACTTGCCGTGCTGGTGCCCGCGATCAAGGAGGTGCTGATCGCCGCGATCGCGGCGGGCGGGTCGACCCTGCGCGATTTTCTGAGCCCCGAAGGCGACCTTGGCTATTTTGCGAAGGACTGGCGCGTCTATGGGCGCGAGGGCGAGGCTTGCGCGTGCGGCGGGACGATCGTGCGGATCGTGCAGTCGGGCCGGTCGACCTTCTATTGCCCCAAATGCCAGCGGTAATGCGGGGCTTTCCCGCAATAGGCATTGACCAAAAGGGCCAAGCTGGCTATGCGCGCACCCTTCGAGCAGGGTCCGGTCGTCCGGAACCGGCCGCATCCGGACATTGATTCGCTGCAACTCGCGCGATTCGGCTGCTCCGCTGAGGCTGTGCTCCGACCATGTAGACCGTTTGAAAGACTAGAGGAATTTATGGCCAATACGCCGCAGGCAAAGAAGCGCATCCGCCGCAACACCGCGCGCACCGTCGTGAACAAGAATCGCGTTTCGCGCATTCGCACGCTGGTGAAGAAGGTCGAGAACGCCGTCGCCGCCGGTGACAAGGACGCCGCCGCGACCGCGCTGAAGGCTGCGCAGCCCGAAATGGCGCGCGGCGTTGCCAAGGGTGTGCTGCACAAGAACACCGTGGCCCGCAAATTCTCGCGCCTGACCAAAAGCGTCAACGCGATCGCCTGATTCGGCTGTCCCGAAAGGGAACAAAAAGGACCCGCTGGCGTCATGCCCGCGGGTCCTTTTTTGCGTCCGTTATTGTGACAGCGCGATGGCAATAGTGTTGCAGCGCGGTAAGTGACGGATTTACGGCGATTCGTTGCTTGGCCGCGCGCATGCCACTGTTAACATACTGAAATATAGAGACAAAATGGGGGTTTCGCGCGATTCCGGTGCCCCCGATGAGTCAAGATTTTTATTTCAGTATTTTTACATGGCCAGCCCTTGATCGACTCACCGACCCTTGCCTAGACAGGGGGTGTCGTCGGCCTTCGCCGGCGGCCGCCACATCGACATGATTCGCGACTTCTCGGGCTGCTTGCCCCGGATAGTATGCCTGCGCCCTGCGCAGGCGACGAATTGGCGCGTGGACGGCCGCCGCCCGATCGCTCGGCGCCAGGGGACCTGAGGGGGCGGCACAGCGTGACGGAAAGCGGCAATCAGCATGGGAATGACGCAAAGGGTGGAGCGATGAACGGCGATGCCGCAACGCTCTGGCCGCGCGTCGCCGAAGGGCTGCGCCGCGACCTCGGCGTCCGTACCTTCGATCATTGGCTGAAGCCCGTGCGCTTTGCCGACTATTGCACCTTGTCGGGCGTCGTGACGCTCGAAACCGCCAGCCGCTTTTCGGCGAACTGGATCAACGAACGTTTCGGCGACCGGCTCGAACTGGCGTGGCGGCAGCAGCTGCCGGCGGTTCGCAGCGTCATGGTCCGCGGCGGCGCGGCGGCGAACGAGCGCGCCGCGGCGCTGTCGTCGCAGCCACTGCCGAGCTTCGAGACGCCGCCGCCGGCTCCCGCCGCGAACCCGGCGCTGCTCAATTTCGATCCGCGCCTGTCGTTCGGCCGCTTCGTTGTCGCGCGCAGCAACATCCTTGCCGCCAACGCCGCGCGCCGCATGGCGATGGTCGAGGCGCCGCAGTTCAACCCGCTCTACCTCTGCTCGGGCACCGGGCAGGGCAAGACGCACCTCCTCCAGGCGATCGCGCAGGATTATGCCGCGGCGCACCCGACCGCGAACATCATCCTGATGTCGGCGGAAAAATTCATGCTCGAATTCGTCGGCGCGATGCGCGGCGGCGACATGATGGCGTTCAAGGCGCGGCTGCGCGCCGCCGACCTGCTGCTGCTCGACGACCTCCAGTTCGTGATTGGCAAGAATTCGACGCAGGAGGAACTGCTCCACACGATCGACGACCTGATGACCGCGGGCAAGCGCCTCGTCGTCACCGCCGACCGCCCGCCGGCGATGCTCGACGGGGTCGAGGCGCGGCTGCTGTCGCGCCTGTCGGGCGGGCTCGTCGCCGACATCGAGGCGCCGGAGGATGACCTTCGCGAACGCATCATCCGCCAGCGGCTCGCCGCCATGCCGATGGTCGAGGTGCCCGACAATGTCGTCGCCTATCTGGTCAAGCATTTCACGCGCAACATCCGCGAGCTCGAGGGCGCGCTCAACAAGCTGCTCGCCTATGCGGCGCTCACCGGCACGACGGTCGACCTCGCGCTCGCCGAGGACCGGCTCGCCGAAAATGTCCGCACCGCGCGCCCGCGTATCACGATCGACGAGATCCAGCGCGCGGTCTGCGCGCACTACCGGCTCGACAAGAGCGAAATGGCGTCGAAGCGCCGCGTCCGCGCGATCGCCCGCCCGCGGCAGGTCGCGATGTATCTCGCGAAGGAACTGACGCCGCGCTCCTACCCCGAAATCGGGCGCCGCTTCGGCGGGCGCGACCATTCGACGGTGATCCACGCCGTGCGCACGGTCGAGGCGCTGCGCGTCGCCGACAGCGAGCTCGACGCCGAAATCGCCGCGATCCGGCGCAGTCTCAACAGCTGATCCACAGGCTTGTCCCGGGCTTATCCCCGGAGATATCCACAGCAACAAAAAGGCCCGCCTTCCGATCGGAGGGCGGGCCTTTGCTTAGGCTTTGAGGCGCCTCAGCCCTTTTCGGGCGGCGCTACCGTAATCCGCACCCGCTCACCCGAATTGCCGGGGAAGCCGGTGAACATCGCCTCGACGAGGTTCGGGACGATCGTCTGCAGGTTGTTGTCGCGCGACTGCGCCTCGGCATGGCCTTCGAACAGGCGCGCGCCGTCGACGGCGCGGTTGATCTGCAGGTTCAGGCCGCTGGTGTAGACGGTGTAGCTGCTGACGTCGGTGCCGCCCCAGCCGGGTCCGAAACCGCCCCACAGGAACGGATCGCGATAGCCATAGACATAGCGGCGTCCGCCGCGGCCGCTGACGATCACCGGGCGATAGAAACCACGGCCATAATAGCCGCCGTACCAGGGATCGCCGAAGCTCGGGCTCGACACGACGCGCTCGCGCCCCTTGTCGACGCCGTAATCCATGCGGACGACCATGTCGGCGCGCTCGCCATTGGCGGCGGGGCGATAGCCGTAGCGCGTCAGCTCGCCCGCGACGAGGTTCGCATATTGGCCGAATTCGATCCCGCCTTCGAGTGCGGGGTTGCTCGCTTCGATGACGAAGCTCTGGCCTTGCGGCGCGGGAAGCTGCGTCTGGAAGCGTGCGACGTCGGCCTTGAACGGCGTCGCGCAGCCGGCCAGCGCGAGTGCTGCGCCGGTCATGGCCGCGAGGCCCAGTCGCCGGAAATTGATCTTGCTCATCGTCTTGGCTCCGTGATTCGGGTGCGCGGTCAGGCCGCACTTTCATACCATAGACTATGCCGATGCGACTTAACCTTGGTTGAACCCGCTTCGTCGCACGGCGTTCCACGTCCCCGATATGGGGACGCGCGCTGTAAAAACAAGAAATTTCGCGCCGGAACAGCGGTGTGTCAGCGGCAGAGCCCCAAGGCGGCATAAGCGGTGTCGAGTGTCGGCTTCGCCAGTGCGCGCGCCTTTTCCGCCCCCTTGTCGAGGATGGCATCGAGCGCGGCGGCATCGTCCTTCAGCGCGACGTAGCGCGCGTTGATCGGCCCCAGCTTCTCGATCAGCAATTCGCCCAGCGCGGGCTTGAAGGCGCCGAACCCCTGACCCGCATGGTCGCGCAGCACCGCGTCGACGCTCGTGTCGGCGAGCGCGGCATAGATGCCGACAAGGTTGCGCGCCTCGGGACGCCCCTCGAGCCCTTCGGCTTCGGACGGCAGCACCTCGGGGTCGGTCTTTGCCTTGCGGACCTTCTGCATCATCGTGTCGGCGTCGTCGGTCAGGTTGATGCGGCTCATGTCCGACGGGTCGGACTTGGACATTTTCGCACTGCCGTCGCGCAGGCTCATGATGCGCGCCAGCCCCGCCGGGATGATCGGTTCGGGCAGGGTGAAGACCGGCGCCTCTTCGCTCGCATAGTCGTTGTTGAACTTCTGCGCGACGTCGCGGGCGAGTTCGAGATGCTGCTTCTGGTCCTCGCCGACGGGCACATGCGTCGTCTGGTAGAGCAGCACGTCGGCCGCCTGCAGCACGGGATAGGTGTAGAGCGCCGCCGATGCGCTTTCGCGGTTCTTCCCCGACTTGTCCTTGAACTGCGTCATGCGGTTGAGCCAGCCGAGCCGTGCGGTGCCGTTGAGCAGCCATTGCAGTTCGGCGTGCGCGGGAACGCGGGCCTGGTTGAAGAGGATCGAGCGGTCGGTGTCGATGCCGCAGGCGACGAGCGCGGCGGTCATCGCGCGCGTGTTGGCGGTGAGCTCGGCGGGGACGTGCGGCATCGAAATCGCGTGCAGGTCGGCGAGGAAATAGAGTTTGTCGCCCTCCATCTCGTCCTGCATGCGCACCCAGTTGCGGATCGCGCCCAGATAATTGCCGAGGTGCAAATTTCCGGTGGGCTGAATGCCCGAAAGCGTCCGCATGTCTTACTCCTGAGTTCCGGCAGCTTTGCCGCGCCGCCGCGTGAGCATGGCGACCAGATCCTTGTCAAGCGCGCCGACGAGGAAGGCGACCGCGAAGAAGACCGCGCCGCCCGCCGTGCAGAGCGCGAAAAGCGACCAGATGCGATCGAACACGCCGCCGCCATAATAGGGCGCGAGTCGCGGCATCATCCACCAGAGCAGCGCCGACATCGCCGCGACCGCGACGAGTTGCCTCGCGATCCGCCCGGCGAGCCGCGCGGTGAAATGGAACCAGCCGCGGCGGTGGAGCATGGCATAGAGCAGGATGCAGTTGAGCGACGCCGATGCCGCGGTCGCGCCTGCAAGGCCGACGATGCCATAGCGTTCGACGACATAGAGGTTGATCGCGATATTGACGATCAGCGCCGCGAGCGCCGTCCACACCGGCGTGCGCATGTCCTCGCGCGCGAAAAAGCCGGGGTTCAATATCTTGACGATGACATAGGCGGGGAGGCCCGCGACGAGCGCCGCGACGATCTGCGCCATGATTGCGCCGTCGGCGTCGGTGAACTTGCCGCCGACGAAGAAGGCCGTGACGAAGGCGGGGGCGCAGATTGCGAGCGCGGCCGCGGCGGGCAGCGTCAGCAGCGTCGCGATCTCGAACGCATTGCCCTGGAGCCGCTGCGCTTCGGCGGCGTCGCCCGAATGGATATGGCGCGACAGCATCGGCAGGATCGCGGTGCCGAGCGCGATGCCGACGATACCAAGCGGCATCTGGTTCAGCCGGTCGGCGAGCTTCAGCAGCGTCAGCGATCCCTGCGGCAGCGAGGTGGCGAAGAAGGTGTCGACGAACTGGCTGATCTGGTAAATGCCGGCGCCGAAGGTCGCGGGCAGGATCAGCAGGCCGAGCTTCTTCACCTCGGGAGTGAATTTCGGAAAGCGCCAGTGGAGGCGGAGGCCCGCGCGCCGCACCGACCAGATGAGGTAGGCGAGCTGAGCGACCCCGGCGAGGCTGACCGACACGGCGAGCGCGACCGCGACGATCCGGTCGTCATGGCTGTCGCCGCGCAGCCACCAGCCCAGCGTGATGCCCGCGATCAATACGATGTTGAGCAGGACGGGGGCGAAAGCGCCCGGCGCAAAGCGCGAGCGCGCGTTGAGCAGCCCCGACAGCATCGCGACGAGGCTGATCAGCCCGAGATAGGGAAAGGTCAGCCGGCTGAGGAAGACGGCGAGTTCGAATTTGCCGGGCACCTCGTGGAAATCGCGCGCGAGCAGCCAGACGACCCCCGGCATCGCGATCATCATCACGGCCGAAAAGGCCAGCAATACCCAGAGGAAGACCGCGAGCACGTCGTCTGCGAATTTCGCCGCCGCCGCCTCGCCCTCCCTTTCGTCTTCGGCGCCATGCAGCGCGCGGCTGTACATGGGCACGAAGGCGACCGAGAAGGCGCCTTCCGCAAACAGCCGGCGAAAGGTGTTGGGCAGCGTGAAGGCGAGCTGGAACGCATCGGCCGCGAGGCCGGCGCCCAGCACGCGCGCGAGCAGCATGTCGCGGGCGAAGCCGAAGATCCGGCTGACCATCGTCAGCCCGCCGATCGTCCCGACATTCTTGATCAGGCTGCTCACCCCGTCAGCCCGCCCGTCCTATGGCGTCAGGCCTGGCCAACCGGCGCGACCGCGCCCGCCTGCTCGGCTTCGACTTGCTGGACCTGCTGCATGAACAGGCCGTGGAAATCGATGGGTTCGAGCAGCAGCGGCGCGAAGCCGCCGTCGCGGACAGCATCGGCGACGACGCGGCGCGCGAAGGGGAAAAGGATGCGCGGCGCTTCGGCGAGGAAGAAGGGCTGAAGCTGGTCGTCGGGGACATTACGCACGCCGAACAGGCCGGCATATTTGAGGTCGATGACGAAGCTGGTCCCCTGGTCGGTCTTCGACGTCACATCGATCTTCAGCGTCACTTCGTACAGATTCTCGCCCACGCTGTCGGCGGCGATGTTGAACTGCACGTCGACCTGCGGCGCGTCCTGCCACTGATAGACCGCGGGCGCGTTCGGGTTTTCGAACGACAGGTCCTTCACATATTGCGAAATCAGGCCGATCGCCGGGCTCGTGTCTTCGCCGTTGGGCTGCAGGGCGGGGTTGTTGATGTCGGCGCTGGTCTCGTCGGCCATGATGAAGATGCTTTCGCTGGAAAGTTGGAAACAATATCCGCATCCGCGAGCCGTGTCGGGACCGCGGCGGACGGTTGCCGCGGCGCTTAGCAGTGCCCGGCGAACAGCACAATGGGGCCCTGTGTCCCGCTATAGTTAAGGCCGAATCGTTGACCCGCCGCACGCCAACGGCCATGGTCATTTGAAACCGGGGCGCGTATCGCCTATGTATCAGCCAGATTGTTTCCGTTCTTCCGCATTGGACAGTTGCCCGTGACCGCTTTTTCGATCGTCCTGCTCGCCATGATTGCCGCCTTCCTCGGGATGCGGCTCTACTCGGTGCTCGGCAAGCGCACCGGGCACGAGCAGGAACCCGTGCTGCCGCGCGAGCGCACCGCTGCGGCGCCGGTTCGGCTCGACGAGAATGACGGATCGCAGGCCGCTGCCGCCGCGCCTGCCGACACCTCGGGCCTCGTTTACGAACCCGCTGCCGAAGCCGGTCTTCGCCAGCTTCTCGCGACCGACCGCAATTTCGATGCCGGCCGCTTCATGGAAGGCGCCGAAGCGGCGTATCGCATGATCCTCGAGGCCTATTGGAAGGGCGATCGCGACACGCTTCGCGACCTGTGCGACGACGACAGCTACGACGCCTTTGCCGAAGCGATCGCGGCACGCGAGGCGCGCGGCGAAACGCTCGACAATCGCCTGGTCGGTATCGATTCGGCCAAGATCACCGCGGTCGAACTGAACCGCGGCGAGGCACGCGTCACCGTGCGCTATCATGCCGATATCAGCGCCGTGACGCGCGACGCCGACGGCAAGCTGATCGCCGGATCGATGAGCGACGCGGCGCAGACCGACGACCTCTGGACCTTCCGCCGCCAGATCGGCAGCAACGACCCCAATTGGGTGCTCGACGAAGCCGAATCGGCCTGATCGCATGATCCGGGCGGTGGGGGCGCCGCGCGCGCGGGCTTTCGGATTCGCGCTCCTCGCTGCCCTGCCGATGCTTTCGGGCTGCGCTTCGGTGGTCCCGGCGGCGGACAATCGTCCCGCGACCGCAACCCCGGCACCCCCGCGCCCGACAGGGACGCCGCGTGTCTATGTGCCGCGGCCGTCCGAACGCCCCGGTCCCGCTGCGCAGCCGATCCCCGCAACGCCGCGCGCGCCGCTGCCCGCGGCGGCGGTGCCCGCCGACGCGACGACCGCCGCGGCCAGCGGCGTGATCGCCGGTCCCGACTTCGCGACGCTCGGCGTCACCGCCGAACAGGCGGCGACGGCGCTCGCCGCCTTCCGTATCAGCTGCCCCTCGGTGCAGCGCCGCGCCGATGCGAGTGGCCTGACGCAGGGCGCCGACTGGACCGAAAGCTGCACCGCCGCAAAAAACTGGGCGGACAGCGACGCGCTCGCCTTTTTCACACGCTATTTCGGGACGGTGCAGGTCGGTGCGGGCAGCGCGTTTGTGACCGGCTATTATGAACCCGAAATCGCGGGTTCGCGCACGATGCGGCCGGGCTTCGACGTTCCCATCTATCGGCGCCCGAGCGACCTGGTCGAGGTCGACCTTGGCCAGTTCTCCGACGATCTGAAGGGCAAGAAGGTCCGCGGCCGGGTCGATGGCGGCAATCTCGTGCCCTATTACGACCGCGCGGCGATCGAGAGCGGCGCGCTCGCCGGACAGGGGCTCGAAATCGCCTATGCCGCCGACGCGGCCGAATTCTTCTTCCTGCAAGTGCAGGGGTCGGGGCGCCTGCGTCTACCCGACGGCGGCGTCATGCGCATCGGCTATGATACCCAGAACGGCCGCGGTTATGTCGGCATCGGCAAGCTGCTGCTCGATCGCGGCGCGTTGCAGCGCGGGCAGGCGTCGATGCAGGGCATCCTCGATTATCTCCGCGCCGACCCCGTCCGCGGCGCGGCGGTGATGAACGAGAACCCGAGCTGGGTCTTCTTCCGCGAACTCACCGGCCCCGGCCCGCTCGGGGCATTGGGCGTGCCGGTCACCGGCCGCGCGAGCGTCGCCGCCGATCCCAAATATGTGCCCTTGGGCGCCCCCGTTTTCCTCTCGCTCGATCGCGCCGAACCGAATGGTATCTGGATCGCGCAGGACACCGGCGGCGCGATCAAGGGCGCGAACCGCTTCGACAGCTTCTGGGGCGCGGGCGACGATGCGCGCGCGATCGCCGGCGGCATGGCGGCGCGTGGATCGGCCTTGCTCCTGCTGCCGCGTACGAGCATCGCGCGGTTGATCCCGGCGCCTTGATGTGCCGCGGCGCCTCGATCCCGACGAAAGCGCGCTGTGGAAGAAGGTCGCAGCGACGGTAAAGCCGCTGCCCAGGGCGAAGGCGCCGCTCGCGCCCGCCGCGCTGCCGACCGTGAGCCCGCCGAAACCCACCCCGCGCAGCACCGCCGCGCCCGCCGCCGCGCCACGGGCCCCCGCGAAATTGCCGCCGCCGCGGCGGACGCATCAAGCGGCGACGCTCGACGGGCATTGGGACCGGCGTTTGCGCAAAGGGCTCGTGCGCCCCGATCTCAGCATTGATCTCCACGGTCACACGCTCGCCTCCGCGCAGGCGCTGCTCGACGACGCGATCGGCCGCGGGCTGATGCGCGGCGCGCGCGTGTTGCTGGTGGTCGCGGGGCGGCTGCGCCCCGGCGCCGACCGCCTGCCGCAGATGCACGGCGACCCGCGTCCGCGCGGCGCGATCCGCGCGTCGCTGCCCGACTGGCTCGCTTATTCGCCCCACGCCGACCAGATCGTCGCGCTGCGCCCTGCGCATATCAGCCACGGCGGCGCGGGGGCGGTTTATGTGATCCTGCGTCGGAGCCGCGAGGACTAGAGGAAGGCGCGGATCAGGATGCCCTGATAGATGGCGGTCAGCGTACGGAGATCCTCGACCGCCACCGCCTCGTCGAGCTTGTGCATCGTGGCGTTGGTCAGCCCGAATTCGACCACCGGGCAGAGCGCATGGAGGAAGCGCGCGTCCGATGTCCCGCCCGTCGTCGACATTTCGGGAGTCACGTCGGTCTCGGCGTGGATCGCCTCGGCGACGAGCGCCGACAGGTCGCCCGGCGGGGTGAGGAAGGCTTCGCCCGAAATCTTGCCGACGACCCTGGCGTTCGGTTCGACGTCGTGCGCGAGGCGCTCGACCATCGCGACAAGGTCGGCGCCGCGATGCCGATCGTTGAAACGGATCGACAGCCGCGCGCGCGCCGATGCGGGGATGACGTTGGTCGCGCCATTGCCGACCTCGATATCGGTGAATTCGATGTTCGATGGCTGGAACCAGTCGGTCCCGGCATCGAGGCTGACGGTGTCGATAGCGGCGAGTATCCGGACCAGCTTCGGGATCGGATTGTCGGCGAGGTGCGGATAGGCGACGTGCCCCTGCGTCCCCGGCACGTCGATCCAGATATTGACCGACCCGCGCCGCCCGATCTTCACCATGTCGCCGAGCCGGTTCACCGAGGTCGGCTCGCCGACGACGATCATGTCGGGCTTCACCCCGCGCGCGTCCATATGCTCCATCAGCGCGCGCGTGCCGAAGATGGCGGGGCCCTCCTCGTCGCCGGTGATGATCAGGCTGATCGTTCCGGCTTCGGCCGGCGTCGCGGCGGCGGCGGCGACAAAGGCCGCGATCGAACCCTTCATGTCGACCGCGCCGCGCCCGTAGAGCAGCTCGCCGCGAATCTCGGGCGCGAACGCGTCGCCCGTCCAGCCTACGCCCGGCGGTACGACGTCGAGGTGCCCGGCAAAGCCGAAATGCTTCGGCCCCTTGCCGGTGCGCACCGCGAGCAGATTCTCGACGGGACCGTCGGGTTCGATGCCGTCGATGAAGCGCTCGACGGTGAAGCCGAGCGGGGTGAGCGCGGCCTCGAGCGCGTCGAACACGGCGCCGGTGGCAGGGGTGACGCTCGGCGCGGCGATCAGCGCCTTGGCCAGTTCGACGGGATCGACAGGATGGGTCATGCCCGCCCTTTACGCCTTCGCACCGCGCGAAGTCGAGGCTTTGCATCGCACGCGCTTTGTGCGAAACAAATATAGAACAAATCCACGAGGACTGCGATGCCCAAGCTCGATCTCGATACCATCCCGCAGACGAATACGACCGGCTATCCCGCGCCTTACGATGCGCCCGTGCAGGGCCGCTGGTACCGCCGCCTTGCGCCCGCCACGGGCCTCAGCGATTTCGCGGCGAGCCACGTCGTGCTGAAGCCCGGCGCCTGGTCGTCGCAGCGCCACTGGCACGACGGCGAGGACGAGATGCTCGTGATGATTTCGGGCGAAGCGGTGCTGGTCGAGGATGACGGGCGCTGGCCGATGCGCGCGGGCGACATCGCCGTGTGGCCGAAGGGCAGCACCAACGGCCACCATCTGGTCAACGAATCGGACGCTGATTGCATCTTCGTCGCGCTCGGCGGCGGCAAGAAATACGACACCGGCGGCGGCTATTCGGACATCGACATGCTGTTCACGCCCGACGGCTATTTCCACAAGGACGGCACGCCCTATCCGACGTCGCGGATACCCTAAAGGATCCGGAAGCTCAGCAGCGTGAAACGCGCCGGCGCGGTCGCATAGACGCCGTGGCCGCGCGCTGCGGTCGATCCGAAGACCAGCCCGATGCGGTCGATATCGGCGAGCGCCGACTGCAATGCAGCGGGGTTGGATCCCGCGGTTCGGGCCTGGACGGAAATCCAGTCCGGATCGTCGAGGCGAACGCTGATTTCATGCTCGCCCGGCGCGATCTCGCGCACCGTCGCGCCCGGCGCATACCAGCGAAAATATTCATACCGCCCTTTCGCGCTCCAATTGTCGCCGCGCCGCTGGAAATAGAGCGACACGGTACCGCGCAGTTCGGGGCTTTCCTGCGGCACGAAGCGTGTCCCCGCACGGGCGTCGACGCGGTAGCGCACGACGATGCGCGACCGCGGGGCGACCGGACCGGGGCGGAAGGTGACATAATGGACATGTCCCGCCTCGCGGCTGCCGACGGGAAAATCGAACGACCAGCCGGTGCGCGTCGGCTGCGGACGCAGCGGCATGCCCTGCGAATAATTCTTGCCGCGGATGATCGGGCCGATTTCCCAGCTCGCGGCGTTCTGCGCGGCGGCCGGGCCGGCGCCGGCGAGCAGGGCGAAGGTGGTCAAGGCGGCGAGGGCGCGTGTCTGCATCGGCATGCCTTAGCAGATTCGGGTGGCCGCGTCGTGAACGGGCGGTTCAGCGCGGCGACAAGCAGCCGGTTCAGCCCTCGATCCGGCCCTCGAACTTTTCGATGATCCAGTCCTCGGCCTGTGCGCCGCCGATCCATTCCTGCATGCACGGATGGCTGATCACCGCCTGCGCATAGGCGGCGGCAAAGCGCGGTAGCGGGATCGAATAGGTGATGAAGCGCGTCACCACCGGCGCGAACATGATGTCGGCGGCCGACCAGTTGCCGAAGAGGAAATCGCCTTCGCCGCCGAAGCGTGCGCGGGCCTCGGCCCAGATCTGGAAGATGCGCACGACATCGGCCTGCACTTCGGGGAGCAGTTCGGCGGGGGGATAGATGCGCCGGATGTTCATGCTGTGGTTGCGGCGGAGCGCGGCGAAGCTCGAGTGCATTTCGGCGGCCATCGAGCGCGCCATTGCGCGCGCGGGCATGTCGTCGGGCCAGAAATGCTTCGTCCCGCCGGTCTTTTCGTTAAGATAGTCGATGATCGCGAGGCTGTCCCACACGACGATATCGTCGCCGTCCCACAGGATCGGCACCTTGCCGCCCGACGGCGCGAACTCGTCGCCCTCGCGCCGGTTCGACCAGTCCTCGTCGTAAAGCGGGACAGTGACTTCCTCGAACGGCAGGCCGCTATGCTTGACCGCGAGCCAGCCGCGCAGGCTCCAGCTGGAGTAGGCCTTGTTGCCGAGGAAGAGTTTCATGCGTCGTCCTTTTGTCTCCGTCCCGCTTGCGGGAGGAGAAAGCTGACGTCAACTCTCGACCGCCTCCAGCACCGCGGTGCGCAATTCGGCGATGCCCATGCCCTTTTCGCTGCTCGTCGCGATCACCTGCGGGTGCGCGGCGGGGTGCTTGCGCGCTTCGGCTTCGGTCGCGGCCTGCACCGCTTCGAGTTCGGTCGCCTTGATCTTGTCGGCCTTGGTCAGGACGATGCGATAGCTGACCGCGGCGGTGTCGAGCATTTCGAGCACGTCGCGGTCGACATCCTTGATCCCGTGGCGGCTATCGATCAGCACGAGCGTGCGTTTCAGCACCGCGCGGCCGCGGAGGTAATCGTTGATCAGGAAGCGCCATTTCTTGACGACATCCTTCGGCGCCTTGGCAAAGCCGTAACCGGGCATGTCGACAAGGCGGAAGATCAGCGGATTCTCGCCGACGTCGAAATAGTTGAGCTCCTGCGTCCGCCCCGGCGTCACGGAGGTACGCGCAAGCCCGTTGCGGTTCGTCAGCGCGTTGAGCAGCGACGACTTGCCGACGTTCGAGCGGCCCGCGAACGCGATCTCGGGCACGCTCGGCACCGGCAGATGCTGGAGCGCGGGCGCCGATTTCAGGAACGCGATCGGTCCCGAAAACAGCTTGCGCGCGCGCTCGGCAGTTTCGGCCGCCCGCTCGGGATCTTCAATTTCTTCAGTCATATTCGGCCGTACCCCTGCGAAAGCAGGGGTCCATCTCCTGTTGTTTTACTACCGAAACCACCGGAGATGGGTCCCCGCCTTCGCGGGGACGCACGCCGATGAAGACGGCGCTACTTCGTCGCCACGGCCGCCTTCAGCGCCGGGAACTTGCGATACATCCACTGCTGCTGCGCGATCGACAGCAGGTTGTTGGTGATCCAGTAAAGCAGCAGGCCCGCCGCGAACGGCGCCATGATGAACATGAAGAGCCAGGGCATGATCTTGAACACCTGCTGCTGCACGGGGTCGGTCGCCTGCGGGTTCAGACGGAACTGCAGGAACATCGTGATGCCGAGGATCACCGCGAGGATGCCGATCGACAGGATCGACGGCGGGGTGAAGGGCAAGAGACCGAACAGGTTCAGGATGTGCAGCGGGTCGGGCGCCGACAGATCCTTGATCCACAGGATGAACGGCTGGTGGCGCATTTCGATCGCCAGCATCAGCACCTTATAGAGTGCATAGAAGATCGGGATCTGGATCAGGATCGGCAGGCAGCCGGCGAGCGGGTTGATTTTCTCGTCCTTGTAGAGCTTCATCAGCTCCTGCTGCTGTTTCGGTTTGTCGTCCTTGTAGCGTTCCTGCAGCGCCTTCATCTTCGGCTGGACGAGGCGCATCTGCGCCATCGAGCCAAACTGGCGCTGTGCGATCGGGAACATCAGCGCGCGGATGATCAGCGTCAGCGCCATGATCGCGAGGCCGAAATTGCCGAGCTGGAGGAACAGCCAGTGGAGCAGTTTGAAGATCGGCACTTCGAAAAATTCGAACCAGCCCCAGTCGATCGCGTTCGACAGGCGGGGGATGCCCTGGTCGTCCTGATATTTCGACAGGATCTCGACTTCCTTCGCGCCGGCAAAGATGCGGCTGGTCGTCGTGACCTGCTTGCCGGGCGCCACCTGCGTGAAGTCGCGCGCAAACAGCGTCTGGTAGTTGTTCGCCGCAGGCGAGCTGATCGCCGCTGTCACGCGCTCGCCCTTTGCCGGGACGATCGCGGCGAGCCAATATTTGTCGGTGAAGCCGAGCCAGCCTGCCGAATTGTAGCGCACGGTGCGGTTCGGGGCTTCCTCGACATCGTCATAATCGGTGTCGAACACCGACTTGCCGTCGAGATAGCCCGTCGGGCCGATGTGGATCGTCCAGCTGTCCTGTTCGTGCGGGTCGGTCGGCTTGCCGAGGCGGTCGATCAGCGCAAAGCTGCTCGCGCTCACCGGCGCGGTGCCGGTGTTGGCGATCGTCTGCTTCGCGGTGATCAGGTAATTGGCGTCGATGCTGTACTCGATGCGGAAGGTCTGGCCGGTCGTGTTCGCCCAGCTCAGCGCCACCGGGGTTGTCGGGGTCAGCTTCGCTCCGGTCGCGGTCCAGACGGTGTTCGCACCGGGCACCGCGATGCCCTGTGCCGCCCAGCCGATGCTGGCGAAATAGGCGGCCGGGGTCCCGCCCGGGGCGAACAGGCGCACCGCGGGCGAATCCTTCTTGATCGTCTGGCGATATTTGGTGAGCGTGATGTCGTCGATGCGTGCGCCGACGAGGTTGATCGACCCCTTGATCTCGGGCGTTTCGATCGGGATGCGGTTGCCCTCGGCCAGCACGGCATCGACCGGGCGGATCGCCGTGCTCGCGGGCGCGGCGGGCGCACCCGGCGTCGGCAAGGCGCTCGGCTGGCCCTGCGCTGCCGGGGTGGCGGCGGGGGCGCCGTTGGCGCCCGCGACCGTCTTGGTCACGTCGGGCTTGTCGGGCGTCGGAAAGAATTTCTCCGAAACGAAGTTCCAGCCGATCAGGATGGCTACGGACAGCAAAATCGCCGCGATCATGTTACGCTTGTCGTCCACGCTCTTCGGTCTCTCTTCGTCTCAAAATGTCGGGGGATGGCGCCTTACGGCACCGGGTCGTGGCCGTGGCCGCCCCAAGGATGGCAGCGCAATAGCCGCTTTGTCGCCAGCCAGCCACCCTTGATCGCACCATGGCGCTGGAGCGCGGTGATCGCATAGGCGCTGCACGATGGCGAATAGCGGCAGGTCGGCGGAAGGATACGCGAGGGGCCGATTTGCCATCCCCGCGCGATCAGGATGAGCAGCTTTGCGATCACGATGGCTTCGCCGCGAGTTTCTTCGCCGCGCGCTTCAGCGCCGAATCGAGATGCTCGCCGAGTTCGGCAAAGACGATGTCGTTGCCGCCCGGCCGGCCGATCAGCACATGGTCGGCGCCGGCGATTCCCGATTCGGGCAAGGCGGCTCGGCACAGCGCGCGCAGTCGGCGCTTCATCCGGTTGCGCGTGACCGCGTTGCCGACCTTCTTGCTGACGGTATAGCCAATGCCCAGCGCATCCTCTCCGTCGCCGCGGTGGCGGACGAGCAGGACAAAGCCGGGCATGGGAAAGCGAAGGCCGCGGTTGGCGGCCAGGAATTCGCTGCGTTTTGAAAGCGTTCGCACCAGTGTGACTGGCGCAGAAGCGTCAGCGATCAGGCCGACAGCTTCTTGCGGCCCTGGGCGCGGCGGTTGGCGAGAACCTTGCGGCCGCCGACAGTCGCCTTGCGGGCGCGGAAACCGTGGCGACGCTTGCGAACGAGGCGGCTCGGTTGATAGGTACGCTTCATCGCGGTATCCCCAAATTCTCTTTAAAGGCTCTAACAGAAAAGGGCCGCCAAACGTGGGCGGCCACTGATGGGGGCGCGGATAAGCGAGAGTCGGGGCAAAGTCAATCGCCATCGCGGCGGTTTTCCGGTGCCTTGCCGCGAAATGCCGCGGACTTCATCGCATCGAGTGCCGCGCGTTCGCGCTTTCGTGCCGCGCTCGCGCGTTGCATCACGCGGTCGGTCCATGCGGCATAGCGCGGGTGGCGCCATTTGAACCGCACATAGATGCGCTTCGCCCACGCGCTGTTCTGCAGGCACAGCATCAGGCCGAGCGGGAAGAGGATGATGAAGCCGGGGCCGGGCAAAATGCCGACGATCGGCGAGATCGCCATCATCACGACGCCGAGGATGAACAGCGCCAGCCGGACCTGCGCGGTCGATCGCAATCGCTGATAAAGGCTCCGCTTCGCCATGGGGGCGATGTGGGGGAGGCGACGGCGTGTTACAAGGCTAAAGCAGCGCCGACGCGCTGCGGCGTCAGTGGAGCGTGACGAAACGCGCCATGTCGTCGCGCGTCAGATAGCGGACGTCATCGAACGGCGTCGCGTTGGTCAGCGCGTAAAAGGCGCGCGCCTTCGCGGCGTCCATGCCCATTTCGCGGTAATAGCCGAGATATTCGGCGTGGACCGGATCGCTTGCCGGATAGTCGTTCGCTTCGCGCCCATATTCGTCGGCCCAGCTATGGACGCCGAACTCGGCGTCGGGCGCGGCGCGGCGGGTCACCCCGGCGAGCCACAATTCGACCGCGCCCGAACGGATCGATCCGCCCGCGGGAACGACGGTCTCCATGCCCTGTCGGCGAACCGCGCGCGCGAGGATCAGATTGGCTTCCTCGTCGAGGCTGCCGGGGCAGTCGACCATTTCGAGCCGCTTGAGCCCCGGAAAGGCCGCGAGCATCGCGGCGAACTGGCGCGGGGTTGCCGAGGTGACGTCGCCCGCCATGCGAACCGTCGTGCCATCGATCACCGAAAAGGGGCCGTAGGTCGCTTTCGCATGGCCGAGCGTCGCGAGTGCGGCATGCGGCGCATAGCGGCGGGTCGCGGCGAAATCGGCGTCCTCGGTGAGCGCTTCGTCATCGAGGAGCGCGGCGCCTTCGTCGCTATAGTCGGCGCCTTCGCCCGCATCGTCATAGGTCCACGTCACCGTCGTCGTGACGGTCACGACCTGCTGCGCATGCGCCGGCGCGAACGCCAGCACCGCCGCGAGCGCGGCGACGACGAGCGTACGGACGAAGGCGGACGGCGAAACCATGCGTCCGCCTTCGCGCGTGCGCGCCTATCAAATGGCGAACAGGCAGCGTCAGCGGGCCGTTAACCCTGTTTCGGCACGCCCGCGCTCAATCGCGGTCCGGCGCGCCGAGCGGAAAGTAGGCCCGGTACGGCCGCGCATCCTCGACGCAGCGCGATATCGTCGGATGCGCGAGCAGCCGCGCGCGATAGGCACGCAAATTCTCGTATTGATCCGGAATCTGATAGACCCAGTCGGCGTAGAAAAGCGACGGCGCCGCCGCGCAATCGGCCAGCGTGAAGCCATAGGGTGTCGCCCAGCCGCCGCCCGCTAGCTCCTTGTCGAGCCAGACATAAACATTTTCGAGCGCCGCCTCCGCCTGTTCGACGATTGCCGGCACATGCGCATCGGGGCCGCGCAGCGCATCGGCGACCACCGACTGCATCCGGCCCATCACATGATTGTCGAACACGCGGTCGAGCAGCCGCACCCTCAGCGCCGCGTCGAAATCCTGCGGGATCAGGCGCGGCTCGGGAACGAGGTGGTCGAGATATTCGATGATGATCGACGATTCGAACCAGGGCACGCCGTCGTGGACGAGCAGCGGGAACTGCCCGACCGGCCAATGCGCCTTGAGCTCGGGCATATGCTCCGGAAACGCCGGGTCGACCGAGCGATAATCGAATTCGATCCCCTTCTCGTAGAGCGCGATCAGCACCTTCCACGTGTAGGAGGAGAAGGGGTGGCCATAATAGATCAGCATCAATTGCCATCCTTGCGCGTCAGCCAGGCGAGCGGCCAGCCGACGAAGAAAATGTGCGGGAAGAGCGCGATCGCACCCTTGGCGAGGTCGGTCGGCGGGAAGGGCGAGCCGAAGCGGAGCGGCAGCACCACGCCGTTCATGATGACATAGAGCAGCAGCCCGTAGAGCGTGCCGGTCAGCCACCACGGCCACGTCGCCAATGCGGTCCAGCGCCGGGCGACGAAGAACCACGCCGCGACCATCGCGCCCATGATCGCGAAGTGCGTCGCGAGGCCCGCGATATCGCCGCCGATGCCCCATTGCTGCGCGCCGTCGCCGAACGGCCCGCTCGCCACCGCGTGGAGCATCGAAGAGACGGTGCCGCCCCGCAGCACGCTCGATACCGCCGCATAGACGATGTCGAGCGTGCCGCAGAGCAGCCAGGCGAAGAGCGCCGGGCTACGCCGCGCCAACGGCTTCGCCCCGCACCGCGGCCTCGATCTTCGCGATGTCGATCTTCTTCATCGTCATCATCGCCTCGAACGCGCGTTTGGCGGCGGCGGGGTCGCCGCCCATCGCCGCGTCGGTCAGCGCGCGCGGCGTGATCTGCCAGCTCAGCCCCCATTTGTCCTTGCACCAGCCGCACATGCTTTCCGCGCCGCCATTGCCGACGATCGCGTTCCAGTAGCGGTCGGTTTCTTCCTGCGTGTCGGTGTGGACCTGGAAGGAAAAGGCCTCGCTATGCTTGAAGGCGGGGCCGCCGTTGAGCCCGACGCACGCTATGCCGAGCACGGTGAAGTCGACTGTCAGCACCTCGCCTTCCTTGCTGCTCGGATTGTCGCTCGGCGACCGGTGGACCGCGCCCACGCTGCTGTTCGGGAAGGTCGCGGCATAGAAGTTCGCGGCTTCCTCGGCGTCCTTGTCGTACCAGAGGCAGAGGCTCACCGGTTGGCTCGTCGGTTGGTTCGTCATCGTCTCTCTCCTTGTCTTTCTTGGGGGGATTATGGCTTGCGCGGGCCGACGAAGCCGATCGGCGCGCCCTGCGGGTCGATCGCGTTCATCGCATACTCGCCGCCCGGGATTTCCATCGGTTCGTTGGTGATCGTGCCGCCGTTCGCGGTCACCTCGGCGTGGGCGCGGTCAATATCGTCGACCCCGATGTAGACATTCCACACCGGCACCGGATAGCCGTCCATCAACGGCATCACCGCGCCCAGCCCGACGTCGCCGCGCTGGATGAAGCGGTACGCGCCGAGTTCGCCCATCGGCATCTCGCCTTCCTGTCCCCAGCCGAAATGCTTCTTGTAAAAGGCGATGGCGGCGTCGGGATCGCTCGTCGCGAGCTCGTTCCAGCGCACATGCTGCGCCTCGGTGACCGAGAAAACGTCGCTTTCCATGCCCTCCATGCCTTCGGGGGGGATGGGCTTCATGACATAGAAGACCGCGCCCTGCGGGTCCGACACCATCGCGATCCGGCCGACGGGGAGGTCGGTCGCGGGCATATGGACCGCGCCCCCGTCGGCCTTGATCGCGGCGATCTTGGCATCGACATCGTCGACCTCGAGATAGCCCATCCAGCCCGGCCGCGCGCCGCCGGCGAGCATGTCGGCGTTCAGCGCGAGCACCCCGCCGGCATTGCCGCCGTCGGCGCGGCCGATCATGCGGTAATCGACGTCGCCCGCCGCCGGATCGGGGGTCGCCGCGATGGTCCAGCCCACGACCGCACCATAAAAGCGCGCCGCGCCCGCGGGGTCGGGGGTCATCAGTTCGTACCAGATGAAGTTCGATGCTGCGTTCATCGTCGCTCTCCTCGGTTGGGTGTCAGTAAGTCAGGCTGGGGAACCAGTCGCCGCGCCCCTCGGGCGTCATGTCGAGCAGGCCCCAGAGCGGATCGACAAGGTCGCCGGCGCGGTGGTGCTGGCCGGGATCCTCTGGTGCATAGGCCATCTCGCTCGCCCAGACGTGGCGGACGCGCGCGCCGTCCTTGCGAAAGACGTTGAAGATCGTCTCGTCCCAATTCTCGCCGGGTTTCACGCCATGCTCGGCGCGCTTGGCGTCGGTCAGGTTCGACGTGTCGCCGAAATAATCGGCCGAATAGCGGCCCTCGACGTCCGACAGGAAGGCAAGGTGCGGCCAGCGCCGGTCCTTCGCCCAGGCTTCGAGCCGCGCGATCGGCGACTTGGCGACGACATAGAGCGGCGCACGCTGCCCGACATGGCGCGCGCTGCCGTCGATCGCGTCGAGCATGTGGGTGCAGCCGTTGCACGGCTTGTCGCGCTCGGGCCCGAACATGAAGCTTTGCAGGATGATGCTCGGCTTGCCTTCGAACAGCTCGGACAGTTTCACACGCTCGGGCCGCTGGAAGGCGCCGATCCGCTCGAAGCCATAGTCTTCGGGCACTTCGCCGCCGGGCGGCAGCGCGCGGCGTTTCGCGGCGACCGCCTCGATCTGGCGGCGCAGCGCGATCTCGTCGGCGAGCAGTTCGGCGCGCGCGGCGCGATATTCGGGGCTTTCGCCGGGGAAGGACAGATGTTCCATGGCCTGGCTTCCTTCTGGGTCCGTTTATAGCCGGTGCAGCCGCAGCGGCTTCACATTTTCGCGCGCGATCAGCCCACGCGCCTCAAGATCGAGCTGAACGCCCTTCAACCACCAGCCCGCCTTGGCGCCGCCGGGGAACAGGTCGTCGGGCAGCAAGGGCAGCACGCGCGCCTTGATCTCGGCAACCGTCAGCCCGGGCAGAGTGGCAGGGACAGCGGCGAGAAGCGCGCCGCGCATCGCGTCATATTTCGCCTTTTCGACGCGCACCACATGGCCGGGGCTCGTTGCATTGAGCATCTCGACGCGCTCGACGACGGCCTTGCTCACCCTGCATATCCCTTCGTCGCTTCGATCGCCGGCGCGCGAAAACCCATCGCGGCCCATGCGGTCAGCAACCGCCACATGAACTTGCCCGACGGCGTCCGGTAATTTGGGATATCGTCGGGCAGCTCGACGCCCTCGGGCCGGTCGCCGACGATCGTCCGCATCTCGGCCGCCGGGCGCTGATCCTCCGGGATGCGTCCCGAATAGATGCTCAGCCAATGCCCCTTGGTGAATTCGAGCGCGATCGGGGTGTTGCAGCAACGCGCGACGAAACGCCGCGTCGGCGAATCGGGTTTCAGCCGATGTTCTTCGAGCCGGTCCGACCCCGACAGCCATAGGAGCCGGTCCTTGCGCATCAGGACATAGGGCGTTCCGCCGTCGGAGCCCACGACGCCGGGTGCGCCGGGCGCTGCGGCAAAAGTCCGTCCCGCCTGCTGGCAGCTATGGCAATAACAGGTCGCCGCCATGATCGGCTTGCCGGTGAGTTCGAGCGTCACCGCGCCGCACTGGCAGGAGGCGGTGCGCGATTCCGTTTGTTGCGTGCTCGGCATTGGTCTCTCCTTTGATCCTCCCTGTCGCGAAGCGATGGGGAGGGGGACCATCCGAAGGATGGTGGAGGGGCGGCGACGGTGCGCCATCGCCCCTCCGTCAGCACCGCGGGCTGCTACCTCCCCATGGCCTCCGGCCACAGGGAGGATTCACTGGTCACGCCTCGACGATCGGGGCGAAGCCGCCGTAGATCATGCGCGCGCCGTCGAAGGGCGTGTTGTCGGGATCGGGCTTCATCCGCTCGTCGGCCATCATCTTTTCCCAGCCCTGCGTGCGCGCTTCCTTGCTCGGCCATTCGACCCAGCTGTAGACGACGCTCTCACCGTCCTTCTTGTGCGCCGCGCGCGCATAGTCGGTGACCTTGCCGTCGGGGACGTCGTCGGCCCACGCCTCGACGACGCGCGTCGCGCCATAGTCGCGGAACACTTCGGACGCCTTCTGCGCCAGCGCGCGATAGGCTTCCTTGTTGCCGTCGGGGACGGGCACGACATAGCCGTCGACATAGGCGGTCGAGCCCGCGGCCCGGTCGTCGACGATCGAATCGAAGCCGCCGATGATCATCCGTTTCGCGTCGAACGGCATCGCTTCGCCCATGCTCTGCATCCGGGGATCGCTCATCATCTTTTGGTTCGCGGCGTCGCGCGTCGCCCGGTCGGGATATTCGAACCAGCTGAACACGACGGTTTCGTCGTCCTTCGCCTGCACCGCGCCTTTCAGGTCGTTGACCTTGCCGTCGGGGACGTCGTCGCCCCAGCATTCGACCATGCGGGCGACGCCGAATTCCTTGAACAGCGGCGCGGCGTCGGCGGCGTGCTTGCGATACGCTTCCTTGTTGGCGGTCGGCACCGCGACCACAAATCCTTCTACATAGGTCATCTTGTCTCTCCTTAGGGGGGTGGGAGGGGGTTTCAGGCGGCGGGCGGTCCCGCTTCTTCACTGAAGGCGGCCAGCTGCGCGTCCATCGCGCGCTGGAAGGCGGGGCGGGCGAGGCAGCGGTCGAGATAGGCCTGCAACCGCGGCTGCTCGGCGATGAGGCCCGCTTCGACGGCTTCGCGCAGCACGGTGGCCATCGCGATGTCGGCGACGGTGAATTCGCCCGTCAGATAGTCTTTGTCGCCGATCGCGTCGTTGAGGCGGCCGAGCCGGCCCTGGATGAATTCGATCAGGCTCGGACGGCGCAGCTTCGCCCATTCTTCTTCGGTCGAAAAAATGTCGACATTGCCGAGTTCGAACAGCATCGGCTCGACGCTGTTATAGGCGGCGAACAGCCAGGCGAGCGTATTGGCGCGCGCCTGCGGATCGCGGGGCATCAGGCGCGCGTCCTTTTCGGCGAGGTGGAGCAGGATCGCGCCGCTTTCGAACAGGCGGATGCCGCCGTCGTTCAGCACCGGCACCTGCCCCCATGGCTGGAACAGGAAATGGTCGGCGGGGCGGTTGATCGCGCTGATCAGATGCTCGGCATAATCGAGCCCGATTTCCTCGCACGCCCAGCGCGGGCGCAGGTCGCGGACATAGCCGCGCGCAAAATCGGGGACCCAGTCGAAGGCGGTGACTTCGATCTTGCTGTCGGGGTTCACAGGCATGGCGATCTCTCCTCGGTTGCGGGGTTCAGGCAGGTTGTGGTTCGCCGACCGCGCAGTCGGCCAGATGCGCCGTCATGGCGCTCTGAAAGGCCGGGCGGGCTTTGCCGCGCGCGACATAGGCGGTCAGATTGGGATGCGGCGCCAGCAATTCCGGATTTGCGTTGCGGAGCACATCAATCATCACGATGTCGCCGATCGAAAAACGATCTTCCAGCCAGTCGCGGTCGCCCAGCGCCTGCGACAGTCGGGCCAGCCGCTGCTCGGCAAAGGGTTTCGCCGCTTCGATGGCACCGACGAGCCAGTCGGTGCCCTGTCCCTTGACGGTCAGCACGACCAAGGTCTGGATCATCGGTTCGACGCTGTTGAGCGCGGCGATCATCCAGCTGATCGCGCGCCCGCGTCCTTTTGCATCGCGCGGCAACAGCCGCGCGTCGGCTTCGCCGATGTGGATCAGGATCGACCCCGTCTCGAACAGGGTCAGATCACCCTCCTTATAGACGGGAACCTGCCCGAACGGTTGATCGGCAAGATAGGTGGGTCCCTTGTCCTCGAAAATGCAGCCGATCAGCCGCGTGCGATAGGGTTGGCCGATTTCGTCGAGCGCCCAGCGAACGCGGATGTCCTTGATGCGGCCGTAGGCGAAATCCGGCACCGATCGGTAGGCAGTGATTTCGGGTGCGGCTTCAGGTCGGACGGACATGATCAGTTCCTCTTCCCTTTGATCCAGGCGACGATCGACATCGCATGGCCGTGGCCCAGGTCGTAATCATCCTTGAGCCAGTCGATGATCGCGCCGGCTTTGATGCCCGGAGCGAGCCCGTTTTCGTCGGCGAGGCCCCTGCCGATCGCGATGCTTTTCAGCGCGTCGGCCGATTGGCCGGTCTTGGCTTCGACATTGTCGATATAGGCCTGAAAGCTCATGCGGCCGCTCCCGCCCGAAACGGGATCATCGCGCGGAGGCGGGGATCGCGCAGCCAGAGGCCGCCCCACAGCATCAGCCCCAGGTAGACGCCGAACAACATGTGGCTGAACAGCGGGTTGCCGACGCGGACCTGCGTCGCGATGGCGCCGCCGAGATAGCCGGTGATCAGGATCGCGCCGAGGATTGCGGTACGCGGCCAGATATGGAGCAGGGTCGGTACCAGCAGCAGGATCGCCAGCAGGTACATCGTCTCGATCTTGGGCGGCCAGCCGAGGTTCGGCGGGCCGTTGTCGATCGCGAATTGCGGCGCGACGAGCTTCAATCCGGCGTCGAAGAGCAGGAAGAGGATCACAAGGCCGCTCAGTACGCGGCCGGCGATCAACTGGCCCTTGGTGGGGGACGTGTCGGTCATCCTCTTCCTCCTCCCTTATGCTTGTTATGCGGCGGCTTCGGCGGGTTCGCCGGCGGGAATTGCGGTCGGGTCCATCCACATCACTTCCCAGATATGGCCGTCGGGATCCTCGAAGCTTCGGCCGTACATGAAGCCATAATCCTGCGTCGGGGTCGGGTCGGCCTTGCCGCCCGCCTTGACCGCCTTGTCGACCTGTCCGTCGACCGCATCGCGGCTGTCGGCCGACACGCAGATCAGGACCTGCGCGGTGGTGTGCGCGTCGGGGATTTTCTTCGAGGTGAAGGTCGCCCATTTGGCGTGGGTCAGCAGCATCACATGGATCGACCCCTCTTCGACGACCATGCACGCGGCGGTGTCGTCGGTGAAGGCGGGGTTGTTCGCGGCGCCGACCGCTTCATAGAAAGCTTTCGACTTGTCGAGGTCGGTGACCGGCAGGTTCACGAAAATCATCTGGGGCATCTCTTCTCTCCTTGGGGGTTGTTGTTGCTTGAAGTCAGCGTGTGCGCTGTACGGCGGCAATTACCTGTCGCATCATGGCGTGCCGCCGGCGCCGAACAGCATCCGGACATAACGCTTCAGATGGGTGACGGTGCCGCGTGCAATCGCCGGATCGTTCGTCGTTTTGGCCAGGACGAAGGCGCCCTGCAGAACCGACTGGACATGCTGCGCAAGGCCGAGTGCGGTGACGTCGTCGGGTACGCCGTGAATATCGATCGCCGCCTGGATGTCGGGGGCGAGTGCCTGGCAATAGGCGTTGATGCTCGCCTCGCACGCGGCGCGGATGCGGTCGTTCGTGGCATAGGCTTCCTGCACCATCGTGCCGACGAAGCAGGTGTAATCCTCGGTCGGGCCGTCGAGCATCGCGAGGCGGAAATCGATATGGCCGAGCAGGCGGTCGAGCGGGTCCTCCAGCTGCACATGCGGCGGCAGTTCGAACATCGGGCGCGCGCGGTCGGTCCAGCCCTCGGCCGCCGCGACCGCGAGGTCTTCCTTCGATGCGAAGTGATGGAAGAAGGCGCCCTTGGTCACGCCCGCGGCGGCGCAAATCTGGTCGACCGTCGTCGCCGAATAGCCCTGCTTGCGCACGGTGGCGTGCGCCGCCGCGATCAGCCGCGCCCGGGCGCTGCCGCGCGGGGCGCGGGCGTCCGGGGCGCCGCCGCCCGCCGAGGGGACGCGGGCGGCGGCTGCGGGGATCGAGGGGGGCTGATTCGTCGTCATGCGAATCGACATACCGACTAGTTGGTATGTTGTCAAATCGACGCCGGCATCCCCGATGTGCGCGATGATCGAGAAGTTGCGAAAAGACTCGACCTTCCCGCCGCTTCGCCTAAACAGGGCATCGGAACAAAGGGGGCACATCGGTGCAGTTCCGGGGGGAATATGGTCGCAGTCGTCTCAACCACGGCCTATCTCGGCATCGACGCGCGCGGGGTCGAGGTGCAGTGCCAGATCACGCCGGGGGTACCGCGCTTCGTCGTCGTCGGCCTGCCCGACAAGGCGGTGGGCGAAAGCCGCGAGCGCGTGCGCGCCGCGATGGCGGCGATCGGCCTGTCGCTTCCGCCCAAGGTGATCACCGTCAACCTGTCGCCCGCCGACCTGCCCAAGGAAGGCTCGCACTACGACCTGCCGATTGCGCTCGCGCTTTTGGGCGCGATGGGGGTGATCGATCCCGAAACGCTGGCCTCTTACGTCGTCGTCGGCGAACTCGGGCTCGACGGGCGCGTCGCGCCGTCGCCCGGCGTGCTGCTCGCCGCGATCCATGCGGGCAGCGTCGAGCGCGGGCTGATCTGCCCCGCGGCGCAGGGGCCGGAGGCGGCGTGGGCGGGAAATGTCGAGGTGCTCGGCGCCCCCGACCTCCTGTCGCTGCTCAATCATTTCAAGGGCCACGCGCTGCTGGCGCCGCCCGTCCCGGGCGAGGTCGACATGCCGGCGCGCGCCGCCGACCTGGCGCAGGTCAAGGGGCAGGAGACCACGAAGCGCGCACTCGAAATCGCCGCCGCCGGCGCGCACAACCTGATGATGTCGGGACCGCCCGGCGCGGGCAAGTCGCTGATGGCGGCATGTATGCCGGGCATCCTCCCCGACCTCACCCCCGCCGAGGCGCTTGAAGTCTCGATGATCGCCTCGGTTGCCGGCAACCTCGAAGGCGGGCGCCTGATCCGCGCACGCCCCTTCCGCAGTCCGCATCATTCGGCCTCCATGCCCGCGCTCGTCGGTGGCGGCCTGCGCGTCCGCCCCGGCGAGGTCAGCCTCGCGCATCTCGGCGTATTGTTCCTCGACGAGCTCCCCGAATTCCAGCGCGGGGTGCTTGATTCGCTGCGCCAGCCGCTCGAAACGGGGGAGGTCAGCGTCGCGCGCGCCAACGCGCATGTCACCTTCCCGGCGCGCGTCCAGCTGGTCGCCGCGATGAACCCGTGCCGCTGCGGTCATCTCGGCGATCCCGCGCTCGCGTGCAGCCGCGCGCCGCGCTGCGCCGCCGATTATCAGGCAAAGCTGTCGGGGCCGTTGCTCGACCGCATCGACCTGCACGTCGAGGTGCAGGCGGTGAGCGCTGCCGATCTCGTCTTGCCGCCGCCCGCCGAAGGCAGCGCCGAGGTCGCGGCGCGCGTCGCGGCGGCGCGCGATGTCCAGACCGCGCGCTACGCCGGGCATAAGGCGCGGACCAATGCCGAGATCGACGGCGACCTCCTCGAAGCCGTCGCGACGCCCGACGAGGCGGGACGCAAGCTGCTCGCGCAGGCGGCCGAGGCGATGCGGCTGTCGGCGCGCGGCTACACGCGGATATTGCGTGTCGCGCGGACGATCGCCGATCTGGCGGGCGCCGCGGACATCGGCCGCATCCATATCGCCGAGGCGTTGAGCTATCGGCGGCAGGCACCGAGGAACTGATGCCCATGGATGACGCGATCGCCTTTGAAGCCGCGATCATCGAATGGCGCGGCCCCGCGCCCTTCCTCTTTGCCCGGGTTCCCGACGAACATGTCGGCGCGATCCGCTATGCCGCGATGACCGAGAGCTATGGCTGGGGCGTCGTTCCCGTCGTGGCAAGGGTCGGGAACAGCGAATTCGCGACCTCGCTTTTCCCGCGCGATGGAAGCTACCTGCTCCCGATCAAGGTCGCGGTCCAGAAGGCCGAACGCGTCGGACTGGGCGACAAGGTCATGGTGCGGATGCGGGTCGGCCGCCCCGACCGGCGCTGAAATTGCGGTTTTCCGGGCGGTGGTAAACATTTCTCGAACAGTTTCATGCGATAGGGCTGCCATGACTGCGGCGGGCGATCTTGTGGCAAAGCTGTGCGGGCGGCTCGTGCTGGGCTTCGCGGCCCTGCTGCTCGGCTGGCCGGCGGCGCCTGCGGCGGCGCGGACGCTCGATATCGATCGTGACGTCTGTCACGCGGTGAGCGGCACGGCACTCCCAGACAAAAGCCTGGCCGCGCTGCGTTTTTCCTGTCGAGCGGCGCCCGCGGGGTACCAACAGGCGAGCCTCTGGCTTCGCGCCCCGCTCGATGGCGCGGCGGCGCAGCGCGGCGATGTCGCGCTGATGGTCCATCAATCGCGGTTCGACCGGCTCGCCGTCGCCTTTTCCTACGCCGACGGTGCGACGCGCTGGCAAGGCGTGCGCGCGGGCGATTATGGATCGCACTGGCGCGCGGGCGGGCAGATCTTGTTCGAAGCGCCCGACCGCAACGTGCCGCTGACCGCGGTGACGATGCGCTTCGATCGCCTTTCGGGGCACGCGTTCGTCCACGCGCGGATCGTCCCGAAGGGCGAGGCGGGAATGCAGTCGGCGGGCATGGCGGCCGCGGTCGGCGCGGCGCTCATGCTGCTTCTTGTCAGCTGCATCTACAGCCTGTCGCTGGCCTTTGCCGTTCGCCGCCAATATCTGGCCTGGCAGGCGGCGTGGGCGGGTACGATGCTGCTTTGGGGCGCGCTCTGGTCGCAGGTCCATCTCGCGCTCGTGCCGCGGCTGGCCGGGACGGTGACGACACAAATCTGTACCTTTCTTGCGTGCCTAGCGATTGCGCTCGCGACGGTCAGCGCGGTGACCGCCGTCGATCGCGGAAGGGCGCCGAAATGGCTTCGTATTACCGCGTTCGCCCTCGGCCTTGGCGTCGGAATCGCGGGTGTCCCGCTCGCGCTGATCCGCGGCGACAGCCTCGGGTTGCTCGCCGACATATTGGGACTGGTCATCATCGCCGACCTGCTGGCGGTGACCGCCTATGTCGGCTGGGCGTGGCGGCGCGGATCGGTCGAGGCGCGCGATTTCCTCGCCGCCTGGGGGCTGCCGATGGCGATGCTGGCTATCGTCCATATCGTCGACGTCGAGGATGGATTCTGGGGCGGCGGATCGAAGCTGCTGGTGCTCGTCGCGGCGACCTGGCAGGCGTTGTGGCTGGCGGCCGCGGCGACGCGGCGGCTTGCGCACCTGCGGATCGAGCGCGACCATGCGCGCAGCGCCGCAGCGACGGCGCAGCAACTCGCGCGCCGCGACCCGCTCACTGGCCTGCCCAACCGCCGCGGTTTCGTCGAGAGCGTGACGCCGCTCCTCGAGCGCGCGCGTGCCGACAATTTGCCTGCGGCCTTGCTGCTCGTCGATATTGACCGGTTCAAGTCGATCAACGACATCCACGGCCATGACGCGGGCGACGTGGTGCTGTGCGGCATCGCGCGGCGGATCGAGCGGTGGGAGGGGCCGATGTGCACCGTCTCGCGGCTCGGCGGCGAAGAATTCGGCTTGCTGACGATCGGGATGGAAGGGATCATCCTCGCCCGCTTCGCCGAAAGCATCCGGCGCGGGATCGCCGCTTGCGACCATAGCGAGGCGGTAGGGGACCGGCTGGTCACCGCCAGCGTCGGGGTCGCCGAAGTGCGGCCTGCGTGCGATTTCCAGCAGCTATACCGGCTCGCCGACGAGGCGCTTTACGATGCGAAGCGCGGCGGACGGAACAAGGTCGTCGTCCAGCGGCACCATGACGTAACCGGACTCGCTCCGGGCCGCGAGGTCGCGCGGTCGAATTGAAAAGGCCGCGCCGTAGCGCGGCCCCTTTACGGTCCGAACGGATCAGAGGCCGGCGGACGCCGACTTGTTCTCGATCACCTCGAGCGGCGGCGGTGCTTTCGCGGCGCCCGCGCCGTGGCGGCGGTGGCTGAGCTTGCCTTCGACCTTGCCGCCGTTTTCGATGGTGATGCTCTCGTAGGTCACGTCGCCGGTGATCCGCGCGGTGGCGTGGACGATCAGCGTCTTCGCCTCGATCGCGCCGTCGAGCAGGCCCGCGATCTTCGCCGTTTCGGCGACGACCGAACCCTTGATCTCGCTCGCCTCTCCCTGGACCAGGTTGGCGCATTTCAGGTCGCCGTCGATCTTGCCATCGACGTGCAGGTCGACGCTGGCGGCCACATTGCCGGTGACGACGACATCCGATCCAAGGATCGAAAAGGTCGTATGACGCGCGCCGGTCGCCATCTTAGCGGGCACCACGGACGGCAGCGACGGAACCGACTCGCTGTCGGGCGTCGTCTTTGACTTCGAGAACATCGGCTTTGGCCTCCAGGAAGCGGCGCGGGTTCACCGCGACGCCGTTCAAACGGACTTCGAAATGCAGGTGGCTGCCGGTCGAACGGCCGGTCGAGCCCATTTTGGCGATCTGCTGCCCCGCGGCGACCTGCGCGCCGACGGTCGAGGTAAAGCCCGACAAATGGGCGTAGCGGGTCAGGATGCCCTGGCCGTGGTCGACCTCGACGACATTGCCGTAACCCGACTTCTGCCCGACATAGACGACGCGGCCGGGGGCGGCGGCGAGGATCGGGGTGCCGATCGGGCCGGGGAAATCCAGCCCCGAGTGCATCGCGCCGGCACCGGTGAACGGATCGCTGCGATAGCCGAAGCTCGACGAGAGCATCAGCACGTTCGCGGGCTGGCCCGACGGGATCGCGACGAGCGTGCGCTCGAGCACTTCCATGCGGAACAGGGCGCTTTCGAGCGCGGCAAAGGATTTGCCGAGCGTGCTCGCGCGGCCGGCGCGGCCGCGATAGGGAATGAACGGACCACCGCGGCCGGCCGCGGCGTTGCGGACGAGTGCGGCGGGGTTCATGCCCAATTTGGCGACGGCGCCCTCGGCCTTTGCCGCGCGTTCGTTGACTGCGGTCAGCAGGCGCGTCGCGAAATCTTCCTGCCGCGCTTCGAGGCGGGCGAGGACCTGCGCTTCGGGCGGCAGGTTCGGATCGATCATCGCGCTGGTCTTGAGCGGGGCCTTTTCGGCCGCCGGAGTGCCTTCGGTGCCAATCTCGGGCGTCACCGCCGCGGGTTCGACACCGAAATGGACTTTCGACCATTCTTCGAGCTGTTCCTGCCGGTCTTCGAGGTCGGCGGCGGTTTCGGCGACATTGTCGCGATATTTCGCGATGCGCGCTTCCGATGCGGCGGCGGCGGCCTGTTGCTGTGCCACCGCTGCGCGTTCGCCCGAGGTGAGAAGCTGGTTGACGAGCACCGCCAAGGTCGCGCCGGCCCATGCGAGCAGTACGACAGCGGCGATCAGCGCGACGCGCTTTTGCCAGACCGCGCTGACGCGCAGGAAGCGGACATGGCCGTGCGTGCGAACGAAGATTTCATGGTCCTGAAACAGCGCAGAAAAACGCTGGCGCAAATCGCGCAGACCCGTTGTTTTCGATGACAAGTGGCGACCCCATCTTGTGTTTTATTGGAGCCCTCCGCCCCGATTGATGCGCGCTGTATCAGGCCGACGGAGGCGGTGCGAATCTTTGCGCGCCGAGTCGCGCCGAGTCGAAACCATCGCGCGGTGAACGGTGTCAAAGCGCAGGAACGCTGCCAATTTGGCGGGAAATGGCGGGCGAATCGGCCTTTTGTATTGACGGCTTGCTTACCATTTTCGGCTAGGGCTAAGCGGGTGAATATCATGGCCAATTCCGCTCAACCCGGCCCGCACGAATCGGCGGGCGACCCGTCGGCGCCGGCCGACGTGCGCCCGCGTTCGGCGGTCAGCGCGGGGGTCGGCATCGTCGGGCTCGCGGGGCTGGTGAGCTATTTGCTCATCGCGCGCTTCGCGCCCGAGATCGCGGCCTTCCTTGGCATCGACTGGGGAACCCGCGGGCCGATGAGCGGGCCGAACTCGGCGATCGCGAGCGTACTCGCCTGCGGTATCCCGATGGTTTTATGGTCGGTGTTCGTCGACAAGGTGCATCGCAATCCGTCGACCGGCATCGACTGGGCGCAGCGTCGTCCGTGGCGCGAGACGGTCGATATCAGCCTGACCAAGCTCGCCGGCCTGTGGGCGACATGGGGGCTGATCGCGCTGACCTACGCGACGATGCGCTATTATTGGGAGGGCAATTACGCCTTCTCGATGAAGCTCCTCGAAACCGTCGTGCCGTGGCTGCTGCTCGTTTCGGTGCCCTATATGCTGTGGCTCGACCGCCGCCTGGTCGAACCGCGCGACGGTTGCTACGCCTTCGGCCGATGGCTGATCGCGCCCGGCCAGCCCGTCGACGGCCGCGCCATCGGACATCATCTGCGCGCCTGGGCGGTGAAGGGCTTTTTCACCGCCTTCATGCTCTCGATCGTTCCGGGCAATTTCTCGGCGCTGGTCACCGTGCCGATGAGCGAAGTCCTCGCCAATCCGTACAGGACGGGAATCTGGACGATCAATTTCCTCTATCTGATCGACGTCCATATCGCGACGGTCGGCTATATCCTGACCCTGAAGCCGCTGGACGCGCATATCCGCACCGCCAATCCCTATGGCATGGCATGGGTCGCGGCGCTCATCTGCTACCCGCCCTTCATCCTGATGAGCGGCGGGCCGCTCGATTACCAGATGTACGGCTCCGACTGGGGCTATTGGCTGGCGGGGCATGACGGGTTGCTGACCGTCTGGGCGATCGCGCTCGTGCTGCTGACCGCGGTCTACAGCTGGGCGACGATGGCATTCGGGATCCGCTTTTCGAACCTGACGCATCGCGGAATCATCACCCACGGGCCTTATGCCTTCACGCGCCATCCCGCTTATATTTCAAAGAATATGACCTGGTGGATCGGGTCGCTGCCCTTTCTCGTCACCGCGGGCGGCTGGGTCGAGGGCGCGCGCAACGTCGTGCTGCTCGGCCTCGTCAGCGGCGTCTATTACTGGCGCGCGAAGACCGAGGAGAAGCATCTCCTCGCCGATCCGGCCTACGTCGCTTATTGGAACTGGGCGCAGGCGAATGCGCTGGTGCCGCGCCTGTTCGCGAAGCTGACGGGGCGGGCGCGCCCGCTCATCCGGCTCGAACCCGACCCGCGTATCGGGCCGGTCGCCTAATCCTTCAGCGGATCGGTGGTGGCGCTCGCCGCTTCGGCGGCGCGCCGCGCCTGCAACTGGGCATAGCCGTCGGCGATGATGCGCCATGCGCTGTCGCAGCGGCGCTGGTCGGACCGCAGCTTGCTGCTGCATACCGCTTCCAGCCGCTGCAACAGCCATTTGCGCTCTTCCTCGCGGGTGCGGGGGTAGATACGGACGGCATTGCCATAAGCGCTGGCGCCGAAGTCGGCGGCCGAATTCACATCGCTGGCGAAAACGGCGGCCGGACTGGACAACAGGCCGATGGCGACAAGGCTGGCGATCAAACGGGACATCATCGTCTCCCACATCGTTGCAGGCCGATGATAACATGGAAATATTCGGATGCGAAGGCCGGTCCGCGCGAAAGGAAAAGCCGCGCGGACCGGAAGCATTCCTAGAATTTATAACCCGCCTCGATGCCCCAGATGCGGGGCTCGTTGACGAAGCCGGTCAAATTGTTGAAATCGATCGCACCCACCGCCGACACGTCGTTCGTGATGTTCCGCGCGAAGGCGGCGATATCATAGCGGTCGGTGCGGTAACCGACGCGCAGCCCACCCTCGAGCATATGGTCGTCGTTGAACTCGGCCGATTCATACAGGAAGAAATTGACCTTCGAACGATACGCCCAGTCGGTGAAGACATAGACTTCGCCGTTGCCGACCGGCACGCCATAGCCCGCGGTCCAGTTGATCGACCATTTCGGTGCCTGCGGCAGCTGGTTGCCGTCGATCGAATAGATGCCCGGCGATCCCGGACGAACCGGGTCGAGCACGGTGCAGCCGCCGCCGCACCCGGTGATGAAGGCGTTGGGATCGTCGATCTTGGCGTTGTTGTAGCTGATGCCCGCGGTCAGGACCATATTGTCGACCGGGCGCGCGTCGAGTTCGGCCTCGAAGCCATAGCCGTGGACATTGTCGACGTTGATAAGCCGTGCGGTGTTGATCGTGCCGCCGACCGCGGTGAGCTGTGCATCCTTGAGGTCGTAGACGAAGCCCGACAGGTTGAAGCGGATGCGGCGGTCGAACTGGGTCTTGATCCCCGCTTCGTACGACATGATCGTTTCGCTGTCGGCGGTGCTGATCGCGTCCTGCACCGTCGTGAAGACGAACAGCGCGCGGCCCTGGATGCTCGGCGCGCGATAGCCCTTGGCGACGCGGGCGTAGAGGTTGACCGCATCCGATGCTTCATAGGTCGCCGACAGGTCCCACGTCAGATTGTCGTCCTTCACCGCGGCAAAGCCGGTGCCGATCGCGCCGAAAAAGCCGGTGCGGTCGACCGTCATGCGGCGGCGATCCTCGTTGTAGCGCGCGCCAGCGGTCAGCTTGAGCTGCTCGGTGACGGGAACGGTGACCGATCCGAACAGGCCCCACGCGCGCGAATCCTGCCGCTGCATCGCGATGACGCTGGGGGTCGTGTCGGTGGGGTTGTCATAGTTGATCGAACCGATGTCGATATTTTCGTCGAAGTAGAAGAAGCCCGCCTGATAATCGATCGCGCTGCCGGGGTTCGACGCGATGCGGATTTCCTGCGTGAGCTGGTCGAGGCTGGGCACCTGGTCCTGCGACTGGGCGGGGAAGGGGATGATCCCCGGACCCGAGTTCGGCAGGAAGCTGGCGCCGAACCCGCCGTCGACGTCGCCGCGGCTGTCGTAATTGCCGTTCCAGTAGGCGGTGACCGAGGTCAGCGTGACCGGGCCGAAATCATATTCGAGCGTCGCGGCGGCGTTATAGAGCTCGAGCTTCTGGAAATTGATCCCGTCGGTGCGCACCACATTGCGGTCGAAATCGACCGGTGCGGTGGGCGTCTGGCCGGGGTTCTGCACGCCGGGGTAGAAGATCAGGTCGTTGCTGCCCGGACGGAAGATATTGGCGCGGAACACGCGCGCAGTGCCGTCGAACTTGCGATACTGGCCGGTGAAGCGCAGCTTGAGCGCGTCGGTCGGCTCGAACTGGAGCTGGCCGCGCACCGCGATATCTTCATAGCCTTCGAGGTCGTTCTTGCCGGGGGTCGCGAGATTGTCGACCCAGTCGCTGCGACGCTGGTACATCGCCGAAAGGCGCGCGGACCCGGTGTCGGAGAGATGGCCGCCGGCCGCACCCTCGATGTTGATCGAATCGAAACGGCCGTAGCTGCCCTTGATATAGCCGCCGTCGCGGTCGGGGCGGACGCTGTCGAACTTCACAATGCCGGCGGGCGTGTTGCGGCCGAACAAGGTGCCCTGCGGCCCGCGCAGCACTTCAACGCGGTCGAGGTCGAAGATCGGGAAGCCCTTCAGGATCGGATTTTCGAGCACGACGTCGTCATAGACGAGGCTGACCGGCTGCGATGCGTTGAGGTCGAAATCGGTGTTGCCGAGCCCGCGGATGTAGAAGCGCGGGAAGGTGCGGCCGAACGAGCTTTCGATGTTGAGGCTGGGGACGCGGCCGGCCAGCGCGCGAATGTCGCCGCCCCCTGAATTGATCGCGTCGAGCTTTGCGCCGCTGACGACGTCGACCGAAAGCGGGATGTCCTGGATATTCTGTTCGCGGCGCTGCGCGGTGACGATGATTTCGCCGACGCCGACGCCGGCGTCGTCGGTCGCGGCGGGCGCGTCCTGTGCCGCGGCGGGGACGGCCCAGCCGGCGGCGGCGAGGGCGAAGCTTATAGCGATAGTGGAAGGAAAGTGGCGCATGGGCGAGCTTCCTGAAACAGAGTTGACGATGGGAGAGTGGAAAAACCGGAGCCTGTTTGGCTTCGCGCGCGCGCGCAATCAATCGCCGAAGCGGCCGCCGCTGACGTTCATGTCCGCAGTGTTGCGCAATTGCTGCACTTTGGGGGCGGTCGCTCCCGGCCCCGGAAGGCGTTCCTAGAAGCTCAGCTCGTCATAGATTTTGGAAAGATCGCCGCCCCACGGGCCTTCGTACCGGTCGAGCAGGTCGTGTGCGGGCGACTTGCCGTTCTTGGCGATGCGGCGGAGCGGTTCGAGGAAGCCGACCTCATTGTCGCCCATCGAATTGACCTCGCCGCGCGCAGCGAGCCCTGCCGCAGCGATGTCGAGCACGCGGTGCGCGAGTTCGCCGACCGTGCCGCCGCCGGGCGCGGGGGCGTCGAGGCCTTCGCTGGGGACGGCGTCGCGCAGCGTCTGCTGTTCCTCGATGCTCCAGCCCTTGACGAGATCCCACGCCGCGTCGAGCGCGCCCTGGTCATAGAGCAGCCCGACCCACAGCGCCGGGAGCGCGCAGATACGGTTCCACGGGCCGCCGTCGGCGCCGCGCATTTCAAGGAAGCTTTTGAGGCGCACTTCGGGGAAGGCGGTCGACAGATGGTCGTTCCAGTCGGAAAGCAGGGGTTTCTCACCGGGAAGCGCGGGCAGCTCGCCCTTCAGGAAATCGCGGAAGCTCTGCCCCGCGGCATCGACATATTTGCCGTCGCGGAAGACGAAATACATTGGCACGTCGAGCATATAGTCGACATAGCGTTCATAGCCGAAGCCATCCTCGAACACGAAGGGCAGCATGCCGGTGCGCGCGGGGTCGGTGTCGGTCCAGATATGGCTGCGATACGACATATAGCCGTTGGGCTTGCCCTCGGTGAAAGGCGAGCTGGCGAACAGCGCGGTCGCGAGCGGCTGGAGCGCCAGCGAAACACGGAACTTCTGCACCATGTCGGCCTCGGACGAATAATCGAGGTTGGTCTGGATCGTGCAGGTGCGCAGCATCATGTCGAGCCCCATGCTGCCGACGCGCGGCATATGGTCGAGCATGATCTTGTACCGCCCCTTGGGCATGATCGGCAGTTCGGCGCGCGTCTTGTCGGGCCACATGCCAAGGCCGAGGAAGCCAAGCCCGAGTTCGGCGCCGACTTCCTTCACCTGTTTGAGGTGACGGCCGGTTTCGGCGCAGGTCTGGTGGAGGTTTTCGAGCGGCGCGCCCGAGAGTTCGAGCTGCCCGGCAGGTTCGAGGCTGACGGTGCCGTCGCTGCCGGCAAGCGCGATAACCTTGCCCCCCTCGATCACCGGCTCCCAGCCGAAGCGGGTGAGCGCCATCAACAGGTCGTGGATGCCGCCGGGCTCGTCATAGCTGGGCGCGCGGTGATCGGCGGTCCGATAGACGAATTTCTCGTGCTCGGTGCCGATGCGCCAGCGATCCTTGGGCTTTTCGCCCTTGATCATGGGGACCGCGAGCTGGTCGCGGCTTTCGACGATGGGATCGTTGCTGTCCGAGGCGGTGCGCGTGCTCATATCGCGCCATTATACGGTTCGGTACAGAATGCAATCGGCTGTTGTTCGCGCGCTATTTGACGCGCGCGCGGAGGTTGATCGTGAAGCTCGAACCCGGCGCCATCGCGCCCTTGGGCCGGATGCGGACGTGGGTGATCGCCGGATCGACGCCATCGGCGTCGGGAGTCGGCGCATAGGTCCAGCTGGCACCGCCATTGTTCGAAAATTCGAGATCGTCGGCATTGTTCGACAGGCTGGTGAAGCCATAGGTCAGCCCGCTGCCGCCCGCAGTGAACAGGATCGGGCCCGGGCCGGGCGCGTAGGTGCCGACGAACAGGCTGAGGTTCGCCGGGATCGCGTCGGTGACGATCACGCTGCCCGCCGTCGGCGCGGTGCCCGAGGGCGCGGTGACGGTCAGGCTGTAGTTGGCAAAGGCGCCGGGGATCAATTTGGGGTTGGTCAGCCCGTTCACCGGGTCGCTGTACGCCAGCGATGCCTTCGCGATCGACAGCGGCACGACATAGGTGTTGGTGAAGGTGCAGACGATGGCCGTGTCGGCGGCCGCGACCGTGAGCATATTGCCCGCGAGCGCGGTTGCATTGCCGGTGCAGGCGAGCGCCTGCGAATAATTCGCCCCGTTGCCAACGGTGAAGATTTCGCTGAGGACCGCGCTTTCGGCGGCATAGACGGTGACCGCGGCGTTGGTGTCGGTCTCGTTCGCGCTGTTCGCGACCGAGGCGAGGCTGGCGTTGTTGATGAGCCCGCTCGTCGCAACCGTCACGGCATTGGAGACCTGTGCATTCTGCCATGTCTTGCGCACGACAAGCGTCGCCGACTTGCGGCTGTTCGTCCAGCTGCAGGTGAGCGAGCTGCCCGTGGGCATGACGACGGTGCGGCTGAGCCCGCTCCCCGACGTCGCGACCACCGCATTATCGCTGTTGCGCCGGCACTCGAGGCTGCTGGTGTAATTCGCTGCATTGCCGGCGGTATAGGCTTCGGTCAGGGTCAGCGTGCTGCCGGGGGTGGCGATGGCCGTCGCGTTGGTCGCGGCGCCGCCGACGGTCGAGCTGCCCGCCGTCGGCAACACTCCGCCCGCGATCGAGAGACTCACCGCGTCGCCCGCGATGCCGTTCGTCCAGTTCTTCGCGAGCACCACGGGCGAATCATTGTCGGTGATCGTGTATGTGCTCGCGGTACGCGGCGTGCCGCCGCAACTCGACGTGCTCGACACGGTGTATCCGGTGCCGCTGTTCAGCGCGATCTGGATCGTTTCGCTGCCCTCGGTCGCGGTGTCGTCGACGATCTGGATGCCGAGCGGGACGGTGACATTCTGGTACGTCCCTGCGGGAATGGTGACGGTGAAGTTCGCGCCGCCGCCGGGCGTCGTATAGTCGGTGCCGCGCGTCGCCGTGCCGCCGGTGATGCTGACATTGACCGTGCGCGGCGTGAACAAAGTGCCGCTGACGACCAGCCCCGGCACGTTCGCCGAGGCGATCGATTCGACCCCCGAGGCGCTCGCCGTCGACAGTTCGACGAAGGGATTGAGCGTGATCCGGATGTCGTCGAGGAAATTGCCGAGGCTGCCCGCGTCGGTCGTGATGAACTGGACACGCTGCACCCCCGACGCGCCGCTATAGGTGGTCGACCCGGTGTTGACGTTCCACACGTTGTTTACCGTCGAGGCCTGCGTCGCGAGGCTCTGGATCAGTGTGCCCGTGTTGCTGGCGATCTGGAAGCGCGCGGTTTGTGTCGCCGGGCCGCCCGATCGCGCACGATGGGCAAAGGTCCAGCCGATCGTCTCGCCGGTGACCATGCAGATATTCTGGTAGAGCGCACCGGGGACATTCGCGTTCATTTCGGCGAAGACCGAGCCTTCATAGGCGGGCACGCCCTGGAAATTGGTATCCCACAGCTCGATCTCGCCCGACGCCGAATCCCAGCCGGTGACCGAGCCGTTCGAATAGATTTCGTAATTGGCTGCGCCTGCGCCTTGCGGATTGTTCGCTTCGAACGACGGATTGACGATCACGCGTTGCGCCGCGGCGGGCGGTGCGATCGCCAGCGCTGCGGCAACAACGACGAGGACGCCGCGTCGCGCGAGGCGGGGACGGCCGAACATCAGTTGATTGTCACGTCGAAGGCAACCGCCATCGCGTTCGCGGGAAGCAGTGTCGGGGTCGTTGCGGCGACGGTCGTGCCGGTGATCGACGCCCCGAACGGGTCGTTTTCGTCGGCGCCGCTCGCGTTGTCATCCTCGACCGTCGTCGCGCTGGCACAGCTTGCGCCGCTGCGTAGCGAACCCGGAACGAAGGTCGTGCTGGCGGGCAGCGCGTCGGCGATATTGATGCCCGTCGCGGTACCGCTGCCGTTGTTGGTGACAAGGATGCAATAACGCACCGTCGCGCCGGGGATCGCCTTGGGATCGGTCGTGCCGTTCACCGGATCGCCGACGACGTTGCTCGTCTTCGCGATCGTCAGGTTGGTCGTGGGGCGACAGAAGGTGAGATCGTGGATCGCGGCGCCCTGCTGCCCCGGATCGGCGGGTGCGAGGCTGTGGCTGCCATAGGTGATGACGATGGTGTCGACCGGCGCGGCAAAGGTCACGACGACATTGCCGTTGGCGCTGCCGTCGGCCGAGGTGGCGTCGCCATAGGCGCTGTTGCCGATGACATAATTGCTGACGCCATTGGTGAGCGTGGGGGTGACCGGGGTGCCGTTGAAACTGCCCATGACGGTCAGGCGGTCGGCGAACTGCCCTGCGGCATAATCGATGTCGAACACGCGAAACTGCACACCCGGCACCGCGGTCGGCAAGGCGATCGTCGAGGTGATCGCGCCCGCCTGGCTGGTGAAATCGGCGATCTGGAATATCGAAAATTGCGCGGGCGCCAGCCCGCCGGTGACGGCGTTCTGGCGCGTCGGCGACTGGCCGCCATAGGTCGCGTTGTTCAGGAAACTGCCGCCGCTGATCGCGATGTTGAAATTCATCGTGCCGATCGCGGTCAGGGCATAGCTGCCGCTTGTCGTCCCTGCGGACCAGCTGACGCTGTCCCAGTCGTGCACTGTCGTGCCCACCGGGCAGACCAGCGTCGGCGGCGTTCCCGCGACGCGGGTGCCCGACACCGTGAAGCTCGCGCTGTCAGTATCATCCTCACCCGCCGCGCCGTTGCCCGGGGTGGAATCGGGATCGAACGCCGACGAGGCGCTGATCTCGGCGATGTTGGTGACGCTCGCGCCCGCGGTCGCCGCAACGGTGCCGGAAATCGTCAGCGTCCGCGTCGTTCCCGGCGGGATGCTGCCGACAGTCCAGACGCCGGTGGTGCTGTTGTAGCTGCCGAAGCCCGCGGCGCTGGTGAAGCTGACGCCCGCGGGCAGCGTGTCCTGCACCGTCACGCCCGTCGCGGTCAGCGTCGAGGCGCCCGCATTGGTGACGCTCAGCACATAGTCGATGCTGGTCCCGGATGCCGGTGCGGCGTTGCTCACCGACTTGGCCAGCGACAGGTCGGCGTAGGGCACCAGCGGCACCGTCGTCAGCGTCAGGTCGGACCGCGTGAAGGCACCGCTGTCGCCATTCAGCGAATCGCAGATGGTGAGCTGCCAGGTGCCCGCCGATCCTTCGCCGTTGAAGCTCGCGAGCGTACCCTGCGGGCGGAACGTCCGCTGATAGGGCGGCGCGGTCGCGGTCGAATCATTGTTCGCGGTGTGCGTCGTGATACTCGCTGCGGCGCTGTCGTCGAACAGGACATTCAGATTGTCCATCGACGTCCCGATATTGGTGATCAGGTTGACCACTGTCCCCGCGGGAGACACCAGCGTCGCGCGGACATCGCCGCGGTATGTGTGTGTGAACTGGACGCCGATATTGACGTCGGTGACCTGCGCGTTGGCCGCGACGGTGAAACTCCGCACCATCGGGCCGGTGCACGATGTCGCGTTTTCGCTGATCGTGCCGGTCGTCGTGTTGCTGTAACTGCTCGTGGTCTGTGCGGCGGCGGGATTCGCGGCCAGCCCGAAGGCCAGCCAGACAAGCATGATACATGCTCGCACAGACTGCAAACACTGGCCCCCACGCCAGCGGTATCGGCTCTGGTCCCGCCGTTGCATGACGCCGCTATGGCGTCCGCATAGCTAATATCCGGTTAAAATCGGTAACTTGGCCGCGTTTCTGTTCGGGTGTGGGACAATATTGCCCTATTCGACCGACCAGTCGCCATGCTGCGCCATCCAAAGGCTGACCGCGGCGATCGCCGCGGTCTCGGCACGCAGGATGCGCGGGCCGAGCGCGATACGGCGCACCGCGGCATGCCCCATCAGCATGTCGCGCTCGCGGTCGGTGAAGCCGCCTTCGGGGCCGGTCAGGATCGCCGCTGGCGCCGGTGCGTCGACCTTTGCGAGCGGGACGCCGCCGGCTTCGTCGGCGAACAGCAGCGCGCGATCCGCCGGCCAGTCCTTCAACAGCTGCGGCAGCTTGACGGGCTCGGCCAGCGTTGGAAGCGCGGTGCGTCCGCATTGTTCGCACGCCTCGACGATCTGCGCTTCGATCCGTTCCTGCTTGACGCGCTCGACGATCGTCCGTTCGGTGATCACGGGCTGCAGCCGCGCGACCCCCAGCTCGGTCGCTTTCTCGATGATCCAGTCGAGCCGCGCCTTCTTGACCGGCGCGAAGCAGAGCCAGAGGTCGGGGACCTGCTCGAGCGCGCGCATCTGGCGCTCGATGCGCAGCGTCAGCGACCGCTTTGCGGCGTCCGCGATGACCGCGAGCCATTCGCCGCTGCGATTGTCGAACAAAAGCACGGGGTCGCCCGCCTTCATTCGCATCACGCCGAGCAGATAATGCGCGGCGGCGCCGTCGATCAGCGGTGCGGCATCGGGTCCCAGCGGGAAATCGACGAACAGGCGGGGCGTGCTGGCGGGTGGCCAGGCGGGAGTCGCGGGCATGGCTGCGCGAATAGCAGAAGGCGGTATTTTGTGCATCCTTTGCCACGGAGCGATCGGCTATGTCCCGATCCGGGTCAAAACCGCCGTTAACGGCCGAAGCCGCAGCCCCCGATTAGCATTTTGGTAAGCAGTCCTCCCCTAGTGCGAGTTTACCAGCGGCCCATCTGGTGGGGCGTGCCGCGGGCCGAAGAGGGGTTTAAACCATGCGAGGGACCGTATTGAGCCGCGTGCGGCTCGGCGCCAAACAGCTTCTGCGCGACCAGGGCGGCAACGCCCTGATGCTGACGGCTGCCGCCGTCGTGCCGGTTATCGGGATCGTCGGTTCGGCGGTCGACATCGGCCGCGCCTATATGACCCAGCTGCGCTTGCAGCAGGCCTGCGACGCCGGCGTTCTCGCCGGTCGCCGCGCGATGGCGGGCGGAGACTATAATGATCCCCCGAAGGCCGAAGCGAACAAGATGTTCAACTTCAACTTCCCCGCGAATATCTACGGCAGCGAGAATATCAGCTTCACGTCGACGGCGAGCAGCAACAAGACCGACGTCAGCGGCACCGCCAGCGCGACCTTGCCGTCGGCGATCATGTTCATGTTCGGGACCGATCAGTTCAATCTGACCGCCAACTGCGCCGCGAAGCTTGAAATTTCCAACACCGACGTGGTCCTCGTCCTCGATGTCACCGGGTCGATGGAGTCGAAAAACCCGGGCGATTCGGATTCGAAAATCGTCGGGCTGCGCAACGCGGCGATGGTGTTTTTCGATACGCTGACCAAGGCCGAGATCGGCGATGGCCGGCTGCGTTTCGGGGTCGTTCCATACAGCGGTACGGTCAACGTCGGCGCCATTCTGAATTCGGCCAATCCGGCCTGGATTTCCGATTCGGTGACGGTGCCTTCGCGCTCGCCGCGCTATAAATCGAACGGAAGCTTCGACAAATATCGCTACGAAAACCGGACCTTCAACGTTTCCGGCGGCAAGGGCGGCGCGAACATGACCTTCAACACCGGGAAGGACGGCGCCAATTTCACGTCCAACTGGGACGGTTGCATCATGGAGCGCAAGACCACGACCTTCAACAAGAACACGACCGCACCGGCGGACGCGTACGACATGGACGTCAACTTGGTGCCGACGTCGAACGACGACACCAAGTGGAAGATGTTCCTCGCCGATTTCGCCTATAGCCGCTCGGGATCGGCCACCGAAGACAGCACGAGCAACAACACCAGTTTCGGCAAGGCCGCGGATGATCCCGATACCGATACCGGCGCCTGCCCGGTCCCGGCGATGAAGCTGACCGAGATGGACACGGCGGGTAAGCAGAAGTTCAAGGACAAGATCGCCGAGCTGAAGCCGCAGGGCTATACCTATCATGATTCGGGGATGGCGTGGGGCGCACGCCTCATCTCGCCCACCGGCCTCTTCGCTACCGAGAATACCACGGTGACGAACAAGCGCCCGATCAGCCGCCACATCATCTTCATGACCGACGGCGCGATGACCACGCCGCGCGCCAATTTCTCGCATCAGGGCCAGGAACGGGTGATCGCGCGGGTTGGCGCTTCGGACGACAACGACGCGGTCGCTCGCCACAACAATCGCTTCGAACAGCTATGCGCCCGGGCCAAGAATATGCCCGTCGGCAAGAATGACGCGCCGGTGGTCATCTGGGTGATCGGCTTCGGCGTGTCGCTCAACGACCAGCTCACCCGGTGCGCGACGGTCGGCAAGGCCTATCAGACGGGCAGCAACAAGAAGCTCCAGGACATATTCCAGTCGATCGCCGACCAGATTTCGCGCCTGAGGCTGTCGCAATGACCCGGCGCTTCATCGACCTCGCGCGGCGCCTCCGGGGGAATCAGCGCGGCACCGCGATCACCGAGTTCGCGCTGACCGCGCCGCTCTTCCTGCTGCTCCTGATGGGCATCTTCGACTATAGCTGGCAATTCTATGCCCGGCAGGTGTTGCAGGGCGCCGTCGCAAAAGCGGCGCGCGATTCGACGCTCGAAGGCAACGCCGCGAACCAGGCCGTGCTCGATGAAAAGGTCCGCACGGCGGTCAAGAATGTGTTCGGCAAGGCGACCGTCACCTTCACGCGCCAGACCTACGACAGCTTCGACGCGGTCGGTAAACCCGAACCGTTCAAGGACAAGAACGGCAACAATCAATATGACGCCGGTGAGTGCTTCGAGGATATCAACGCCAACGGCAGCTGGGACGCCGACCGCGGCCGCGCCGGCAATGGCGGCGCTGACGACATCGTGCTCTATACCGCGTCGATGGAGTTCAACCGGATCTTGCCGGTGTGGTCGATGCTGGGGCAGCCGCAAAAGACGATCCTCAAGCAATCGACCGTGCTGCGTAACCAGCCCTATAATGCCGGCACCAACGCCAACCCGGTGAAATGCACATGATCGCCCGGCTGACCTCTATGCGCCGCGTGATCGTGCAGCTGTGGCATGATTGCCGCGCGACGGTGATGGTCGAAATGGCTTTTGCCATTCCGTTCCTCGTGTTGGTCGGCTTTGCCGGCCTCGAAATCGCCAATGTGACGCTGACCAAGACGCGTATCAGCCAGATCGGCCTCAGCGCGGCCGACAATGCGTCGCGCATCGCGTTCGGAAGCGCCCTGTCGCAACCCTCGATCCGCGAGATCGACATCAACGAAGTATTCACCGGGGTCGAAGAACAGGCAAAGGGCCTGAATTTTGCGACGCGGGGGCGCGTCATCCTCTCCAGCCTCGAACAGAATGAAGACGATGGCCAGTGGATTCACTGGCAGCGTTGCTATGGCAACCTCGACGTCGATTCCGAATATGGTCCGCAAGGTACGGGGGCGACGGGCACCGACTTCCCCGGAATGGGACCGGCGGGTGCGGAGATCAAGGCTTCGACGGGCACCGCGGTGATGTTCGTCGAGATCGTTTATGACTATGAGCCCTTGCTCTATGGCAAGGCGCTGGGGACGCAGCGGATGCGGTCGACCGCGGCCTTCAATATCCGCGAAGGACGCGACCTTTCGCAGGTCTATAATCCCTCGCCGTCGGTGACCGTTTCGACCTGCTCCTGATCACGCGCGGCTGCCGGATCGAATCAGCCATTTATCGCTGGCCCGGCCGCTGCTACACGCGCCGATGCCAATGACTGCCACCCATCCTCCCGACAGCCAGCTTCGCGGTTTCGTGGCCCTGCTGCCGTCCGCGGCGCGGCCCTATGCGCTGCTCGCGCGTTTCGACCGGCCCATCGGCTGGTGGCTGCTTTACTGGCCATGCGCCTGGGCTCTCGCGCTTGGCGGCGGCGCGCTCAGCCATTGGCCGCTGTTCCTTTGGCTCCTCGCCGGCGCGATCGCGATGCGCGGCGCGGGCTGCGTCTATAACGACATCGTCGACCGTGACCTCGATGCGAAGGTTGCGCGCACTGCATCGCGCCCGGTTGCGAGCGGGGCGGTGTCGGTACGCAATGCGCTTCTGTGGACCCTGCTGCTCTCGCTCGTCGGCCTGCTCGTGCTGCTCCAGCTCCCGCGTCCGGCACAGATCGTCGCGCTCGGCAGCCTGGTGCTTGTCGCCGGCTATCCGTTCATGAAGCGGATCACTTGGTGGCCGCAGGCGTGGCTGGGCCTCGTGTTCAGCTGGGGCGCGCTCGTCGCGTGGGTCGCGGTCGGCGGGCAGGACGGACTGGCGCTGCCGTTGCTCTATGCGGGGTGCATCGCGTGGGTGATCGGGTACGACACCATCTATGCGCTGCAGGATATCGAGGACGATATGCTGATCGGCGTGAAGTCGAGCGCGCGCGCGATGGGGCGCCATGTAAAGGGCGGCGTCGCGATGTGCTACGCGGTTGCGCTCGCTTGCTGGGGCGGCGCGCTGTGGGCGGTGCGGCCCGACCCGCTGGTGTTGGTGGCCTTGCTCCCCGCCGCGGTGCACCTCACCGGACAGGTGGTGACGCTCGACCCCGCCAATGGCGAGGATGCGCTGGCGAAGTTCCGCAGCAACCGTTTTGCCGGCCTGCTGATCTTTGCCGCGATGCTGGTGGTGGGCAGCGCGCCCTAGCCGGCTATTCGGCCGCGAGCAGTTCCTCGGCGCCGCCGAGGTCGACCGAAACGAGGCGGCTCACGCCCCGCTCGACCATCGTCACCCCGAACAGGCGGTGCATGCGCGCCATCGTCACCGCATTGTGGGTAACGATCAGGTAGCGTGTGTTGGTTTCGCGCGCCATGCGGTCGAGCAGGTCGCAGAAACGCTCGATATTGGCGTCGTCGAGCGGGGCATCGACCTCGTCGAGGACGCAGATCGGCGCGGGGTTGGTCAGGAACAGGCCAAAGATCAGCGCGACCGCGGTCAGCGCCTGTTCGCCGCCCGACAGCAGGGTCAGGGTGCCGAGCCGCTTGCCCGGCGGCTGCGCCATGATTTCGAGCCCCGCCTCGAGCGGGTCGTCCGAATCGACGAGTTCGAGATGCGCCTGCCCGCCGTTGAACAGGGTGGTGAACAGGCGCTGGAAATGGGTGTTCACCGCCTCGAACGCCGCGAGCAGGCGCACGCGGCCCTCGCGGTTGAGATTGCCGATCGACCCGCGGAGACGGTGGACCGCCTGCGTCAGCTCCTCGATCTCGGCGGCGTTCTTCTCGCGTTCGGTGTCAAGTTCGACGAGTTCGTCGGCCGCGACGAGATTGACCGGACCGAGCCGTTCGCGGTCGGCGATCAGCCGGTCGTGCTGCGCCGATTCAGCGCTGGCGTCGCCGACGCTCGCGCTTTCGAACCCGGCCTTTTGCGGCAGCAGCGGCGGCGGACACTCGAAGCGTTCGCCCGACAGGCGCCCCATTTCGATGCGGCGCAGTTCGGCATTTTCAGAGCGCGCGATCGCCCCGGCGCGGGTCTCGCGCGCGCCGGAAACGCGCTCGCGGATCGCATTGAGTGCGGTTTCGGCCTCGCGGAGCGCGGCTTCGGCGACGCGTTCCTGCGCTTCGGCCGCGGCGACCTTGTCGCGCAGGGCTTCCTGCTGCGCCTCGGCGGCGGCGCGCTGTTCGGCAAGCTTTGCGGGCGCGTCGGCCAATTTGGCGGCTTCGGCGGCAAGCGCGTCGGCGCGCTTGTCCATTTCGGTCACGCGCCGCGCGGCTTCGCCGGCGCGGGCTTTCCAGCTCTTGATCTCGGCGCTGACGACCGCCTGCCGTTCGCTGAGGCCGGCGAGGGTGCGTTCGTGCGCGGCCAATGCGTCGCGTGCGGTTCCGGCGTCGGTGCGGGCGCGTTCGGCCGCCTGCTCTTCGCCTTCGAGCGCGGCGCGCGCGATGCTGTCGTCGGGCAGCGCGGCGAGTGCGGCTTCGTGCGACGACAGCGTTTCGGCCGCCTCCTTGGCGGCTTCGGCGATCTCGGCGAGGCGGCGATCGAACAATGCTGCGGCGTCGCGGTGGCGGTCGAGCGCCGCCTGCGCCTGATCCGCGGCGCGCAGCGCGGTCCGGCGCGCTTCATCGGCCGCGGCGAGCGCCTTGCGCGCGGCCGCGGCGGCTGCGGTCAGCTCGGACGCCTTGGCGGAGGCGGCGTCGCGGCGGTCGCGGAGTTCCTGCACACCCAGTTCGACCTGCGGGCGCTGCGCCGCGAGCGCGTCGAGGCGGTTCTGGCGTTGCAGCCGTTCGGTCGCGGTCGCGCCGTCGCCGCGCGTGATGAAACCGTCCCAGCGGCGCATCACGCCGCCCAAGGTAACGAGGCGCTGGCCGACCGCGAGCGGCTGGCCCTCGTCGTTTTTCGCAACCGCAACTTGACGGAGGCGGCGGGCGAGAGCGGCGGGCGCCTGGACGAACTCGGCAAGCGGACTGGTGCCGGCGGGCAGCGCGGGGTCGTCCTTCGCCGCATCGGCGCCACCCCAGCTGCGTGCCGCGTCCCTGTCGGTTCCGGCATCGAGATCGTCGCCAAGTGCGGCGGCGAGCGCGGCTTCGTAACCTGGCGCCACGCGAAGCCGGTCGAGGATGCGATCTTCGTCGCTGCGCGCGGCAGCGAGCGCGCGTTCGAGCGTTGTCGCTTCACCCTCCAGCGCCGCCAACGCGGCGCGCGCTTCGGCCAGCCCCGCCTCGACACCTGCGAGGTCAGCGGCAGTGGCTTCGCGATCGGCCTCGGCCTCGTGCAATGCGGTTTCGGCGGCGGCGATCGCCGTTTCGGCCGCTTCGGCGGTTTTCACGCTCTCGGCGTGCTTCGCGGCGAGCGCGGCGCTGTCGCCAAGCGCAGCGATCTCGGCGTCGACACGGGCCTTGTCGCCGGCAACGCGGCGCACGGCGGCTTCGGCGCCGTCGCGCGCCGACACCGCGATGCGCCGGTCGGCCGCCTCGCTTGCGGCCTTGGCGCGCGCCTGCGCCAGCGCGACCTCGGCATCGCGAAGGCGTGCTTGCGCCGCGAGATTGGCTTCGGCGAGAGCGGTCTTGCCCGCGTCGTGCCCGGCGATGTCGTTCGCGAGCGATTTCGTTTCGGCATCGAGCGTGGTCAGCGCGCCATGCGCTTCGCGCGCGAGTTCGCCTTCGTGTGCGCGGTCGTCGGCGATACGCCTTTGCTGCGTCGCCAGATCCTCCAATCGCTGGAGCGCGGCACGCTCCTCACCCTGAAGGCGTACCTGCGTCGCGGTGACTTCGGCGAGCGCATCGCGCTGCGCTTGCGCATCGCTGCGCGCCGCGGCGACGCGTGTGGCGACTTCGGTCTGGGCCTTCGATATGGTTTCGAGCTCGTCCTGCGCGGTCTTCACCGCGGCTTCGGCGGCGTCGGCATCGCGGCGCGCCTGGTCGGCGGCGGCGGCGGCATCGCGCCAGCGCGCATAGATCAGCCGCCCTTCGGCGATACGGATATCGTCGCTGAGTTTCTTGTATTTCTCCGCCGCGCGCGCCTGCCGCCGCAGTGCGTTGGCGCGCACCTCCATGTCGGCGACGATTTCGGAGAGGCGGGTGAGGTTGGTTTCGGTCGCGCGCAGCTTTTGCTCGGCGTCCTTGCGGCGGACGTGCAGCCCGGCGATGCCCGCCGCTTCCTCGAGCATCGCGCGGCGATCGGTCGGCTTGGCCGCGATGACATTGGCGATCTTGCCCTGGCTGACCAGCGCGGGGCTGTGGGCGCCGGTCGCCGCGTCGGCAAAGATCAGCGCGACGTCCTTGGCGCGCACGTCGCGGCCGTTGGCGCGATACGCGCTGCCCGCGCCACGCTCGATACGGCGTATCACTTCCAGATCGTCGCCGTCGCCGCCGTCGGACAGGCCCGCAACGAGCGCGCCTTCGGTGTCGCAGTGCAGCGCGACCTCGGCAAAATCGCGCGCCGGGCGCGACGAGGTGCCGGCGAAGATGACATCCTCCATCCCGCCGCCGCGCATCGATTTGGGCGATGATTCGCCCATGACCCAGCGGATCGCTTCGAGCAGGTTCGACTTGCCGCAGCCGTTGGGGCCGACGACGCCGGTCAGCCCGGGTTCGATGCGCAATTCGGTGGGTTCGACGAAGCTTTTGAAACCGGTCAGGCGCAGCCGCTTTATCTGCACGGGCTATCCCCGTGCAGCGCGTCGAATCGGAGCTGGTGCAACCTTGGTGTCACATATCCCCCTGCAAACCGTCATGCCGCGTGGCCGGGGGAGTCGCAAGGGGCAGGTTTCGCCCGCCCCTTGCTTCAAATCAGGATCAGCGTGCACCCATCGTGCGCAGGCGGTCGCGCAGCGGGCCCCACGAAGCAACGCCTTCGGCGACCTGGCCGTTGATGATGAAGGTTGGCGTACCCGTGATCTGATATTTCTCGACCCCGGCGTTGGTGCCCTTTTCGATCGCCTCGACATTTTCGACCTTGCTCAGGCACTGCTGGATCGTCGCGGCGGGGACGCCGCGCTGCTGATAGAATTGGTCGATGCCCCAGCCCTTGGCGAGCGCAACGAAGCGCTGCGCGGGCGGCAGCTTCATCGCTTCTTCGATTCCCGGCTGCGGCTTCGACGCGCCCGCGACAAAGGCTTCATGTTCGAGGAAGGTCGCGTCGGCGAGCGGGAAGAAACGGTCGGGGCCGGTGCATTTGACGATTGCGCCCGCAATCGCGTCGACCGGGTGGAGCATGAACGGCGTCAGCTTGTACGACACGCGGCCGGTGTCGACGAAATCGCGCTTCAGCTCTTCGTGCGAGTCCTTCGCGAACTGGGCGCAATGGCCACAGGTGAAGGCGCCATATTCCTCGAGCTTGATCGGCGCGTCGGGGTTGCCCATCACGACGCCATCGCCGTCGACGCGTACGACCTGCGACCAGCTCTTGCCGGCGGGGGGGGCGACCTTGGCGACGACCTCCTGCTCCTTGCTCTGGTCGGTTGCGCTGCCGCCGCAACCGGCAAGGGCGAGCGCGCCGAGCGAAGACAGAAGGGCGATACGAAGCGATGCGGTCATGTCATTCTTTCTCCACGGAAGGGAATGCGGGGCTTTTACGAGGCCTTGAGTGCAAGGTCGAGTTTCGATTTGAGCGCGGGCCAGGCGGTGACCCCGGCGTTGCGGCCGTTGACGAAAAAAGTCGGCGTGCCACCGACGCGGTCGGCGTTGAGGCCGATGTTGGTCATGCCGGTGAGTTCGGCCTGTGCAACCTCGCTGTCGAGCGCGGCGTCGATCTGCACCTGTGTGTAGCCGCGGGCGCGCATCAATGCGGTGAGGCCGGTGCCCGCAGCGATCTTGCGCGCGCGCTCGGCGGTGGTGCCCTCGAACCAGCTCTTCTGCTGCGCCTCGGTCGCTTTCTGGACCTTTGCGATGAAGGCCGGAAAGGCGGCGAAGATCGCCTGGTGATTGCCGGCAAAGGCCTTGGGTCCGCCGCAGCGCGCGAGCAGCGCGGCGGTCATGTCGACCGGGTCGCGAACGAGGTTGCGATATTCGAACAGGACGAGCCCGCGGTCGACATATTGCGTCTTGAGCGGCAGCGAGCCCGCCTTCGCGAAATCGGCGCAGACGTGACAGGTGTAGCTGAAATATTCGACGAGCCGCACCTTGGCGTCGGGGTTGCCGACGAGGAAGGCGCCGATCGGGCTGGTGGTGACGGTCTGCGACCATGCCGCGGGTTTTGCGGGCGTCGCTGCGAGCAGCGTCAGCGCGGCGCCCGAAAGCGCCAGCACCGCGGTGCGGCGATCGAGAAGCGGGTCGTCAAAAGCGGACATCCGTCTTTCCTAACTGATACGGGGAAGCTTGGGCGGCGTCGCCAGCCCTGCCGCCATGCGTTCGAGCACGGTGCGCAGTTCCGGGTCGCCGATGTCGCGCAGGCTGTCCCCCAGTTCGGCGGGTACGGGCTTGAGCATTGCCGGCGGCTGAACGGGCGCGGCAGGGGTGACCTGTCCGTGCGTCATGCGGACGCCGGCGATCGCGGCATAGCCGAAGAAGCGGTTGACCGCGGCGATGATGTCGGGCGCGACATGCTGGAGCATCGGCGCATGCGCGCCGCTGATCGTGAGGTGCAGCGTGCCGCCCGCTTTCTGGCCCGCGGGAAAGCGGATCATTGCGGGCTGGGTGACGTCGGCGAGCCGGTCGCCGACGATCTCGCGCCAGCGGCTGACGACCGACGACTGGACGAAGCCGAATTTGCGAAAGGCGGTGCGGCCGATTTCGGGGACGAGGTCGGAAATCGAGCGCGCTTCGCCGCCGCGCGGGCGCTCATAGGGACGCGCGGCGGGCTTGGCTGATTTCGCCTTGCCCTTGGCCTTGGCCTTTTTGGCCGGCCCATCCTCTCCTGCGTCTTTCGCCATGCCCGGCGCCATGCCATAGGCGGGGGGTGAGCGTCCAGACTTCCAGCATCATCGACGCCGTCGCCGACGACTTCGCGATCCGCCTGCTTGGCTGGTACGACCGCGCGGCGCGCGACCTGCCCTGGCGTATCGCGCCGGGGAGCGACGCCGTTCCCGATCCTTATCGCGTGTGGCTGGCCGAGGTGATGCTCCAGCAAACGACGGTCGCCTCGGTCGCGGGTTATTTCGCGCGCTTCACCGCCCGCTGGCCGACGGTAGCCGACCTCGCCGCGGCCGCCGACGCCGACGTCATGGCGGCGTGGGCGGGGCTTGGCTATTATGCCCGTGCGCGCAACCTGCTCGCCTGCGCGCGAGCGGTCGTTGCGGATCATGGCGGACGTTTTCCGGGTAGCGAGGCGGTGCTGCGCGCGCTGCCGGGGATCGGCGATTATACCGCCGCCTCGGTCGCGGCGATCGCCTTTGGCCGCCCGGCGGTGGTTGTCGACGCCAATATCGAGCGCGTGATCGCGCGCCATCGCCTGATCGAGACGCCGCTGCCGATGGCGAAGCGCGAAATCCGCGCCGCGCTGGCACCCGTCGTCCCCGCGGACCGCCCAGGAGATTTCGCGCAGGCGCTGATGGATCTGGGCGCGACAATCTGTACGCCGCGGTCGCCCGCCTGCGCGATCTGCCCGCTGATGGCCGATTGCCGCGCACGCGGACGCGCCGACGTCGAACGCCTGCCGGTCAAGCCGCCGAAAAAGGCGAAGCCGCATCGCCATGGCCTCGCGCACTGGATCGAGCGCGATGCGGCCATCTGGCTGGTCCGCCGCCCAGACAAGGGCATGCTCGGGGGGATGCGCGCGCTGCCCGGCGGCGATTGGGGCGACGCGCGCCCCGCCGAGTCGGGAATCGCCAGCGTCGACCATGGCTTCACCCATTTCGACCTGACGCTGACCCTGGTGCGGCGCGAAGTCCCCGATGCCGCAGCGGAAGGCCTATGGTGGCCGATCGCGGACCTTGACGCGGCGGGGCTGCCGACGCTCTATCGCAAGCTGACCGACAAGATGCTGGAGAGAGACGCATGAACATGATGGTTTCGCGCCGCGCGCTGATGGGCGGGATGGCGCTGGGCGGCGCCGCGGCGCTGCTGCCGCGCGCCGCGCTCGCGTGGAAGGCCGACGGCGCCGCGCTCTATCCCGCGACCAATGCGTTCATCAAAGGCTTCGTCGAGCGACGCGAACTCGCCGGCACGCTCGCTGCGATCGGCAAGGGACAGGAGGCGCCGCTGTTCCTCGGCGCCGGGGTCCAGTCGAACGATTCGGCGACGCCGGTCGGTCCCGACACGCTGTGGCGCCTGTATTCGATGACCAAGCCCGTCACCGGCATCGCCGCGATGCTGCTGATCGAGGACGGCAAGATGAAGCTCGACCAGCCGATCGCCGATTTCCTGCCCGCCTTCGCGAACATGACGGTCCAGAATACGCCCGACGGGTCGATCACCGATGTCCGGCCCGCGAAGGGCCCGATCACGGTGCGCCACCTGCTCACCCACACGGCGGGGCTCGGCTACAACATCATCCAGAAGGGGCCGATCAAAAAGGCGTATGACGACGCGGGCATCGTCGGCGGGCAGGCGAGCCGCCTGCCGATCCCGGGGCTCGCGCCGGTGACCCCTGCGCCGAGCCTCGCCGTCATGGCCGACCGGCTCGCGGCGCTGCCGCTCGTCTATGAGCCCGGAACCAAGTGGAGCTATTCGATCAGCCTCGACCTTTTGGGCCGGGTGATCGAGGTCGTGTCGGGGCAGCCGTTCGACGCGTTCCTCAAGGCGCGCTTGTTCGACCCGCTCGGCATGGCGAGCACGGGCTTCATGGTGAACGCAAAAGACGTCGGGCGCTTCACGAGCAATTATGCGCCCTTCGGCGGCGCGCTGATTCCCTTCGATCCCGCGACGAGCTCGATCTATCTCGACCCGCCGCCCTATCCGTTCGGCGGCGGCGGGCTCGTGTCGAGCGCGCGCGATTACGACCGCTTCCTCGCGATGCTGCTCGGCGAAGGCGCGACGGGCGGGGTACGGGTGATGAAGCCCGAGACCGCGCGGCTTGCGATGTCGAACCTCATCGCCGACAGCGTCGACCGCAAAGGGACCTTCATCGACGGGCAGGGCTTTGGCGCGGGCGGCCGCGTGTCGCTCCCGACCTCGCCGGGCGGCGAGGGGATTTTCGGCTGGGCGGGCGCCGCGGGGACGATCGGCTTCGTGCACCGCAAACTCGGCTATCGCGCCGCGGGTTATACGCAGATCATGCCGCCCGACGCGGTGCCGTTCCAGAACAAGTTCGGCGAGACCTTCTTCAAGGACGTGATGGCCTGATGCCGCTTCCGCTCGGCTTTACCGGGGCGTGGCTCGACCGCGCCGACCAGCTTCGCACCGATGCGGCGCGGTTCGGGGAGGCCGTCGCCGACCCGCGCGCGCGCTGCCTGCTGCTCGACGGCATCGATTTCGTGCCGAGAGAGGGCGGCGGGCTGCGGTGGGAATCGCTCGATCCGGCCGATGAGCGTGCGCTGATGCTGCTCGGCATCGACGACGCCGGCATCCCGCATTTCGTCCGCGAAGCGCCCGTCGGCGCGCGGATCGACGCACGATCACGCACCGTAATGCGGCTGCTTCCCTTGCTGTCGGCCGCGGAGGCCGCGCTGTACGGCGGCGCGCGCAGCCTCGTCGACTGGCATGCGCGGCATCGCTTCTGCGCGGTGTGCGGGGCGCCGACCGGCCTGTTCCGCGGCGGCTGGGGTCGGCGCTGCGACAGCTGCAACGCCGAACATTTTCCGCGCGTCGACCCGGTCGTGATCATGCTCGCCGAATATGAGGGCCGCGTGCTCGTCGGACGCCAGCCGGGCTTCCCGCCGGGCTTCTTCTCTGCGCTCGCCGGCTTCGTCGAGCCCGGCGAATCGCTCGAGGAGGCCGTCGCGCGCGAACTGTGGGAAGAAGCGGGCATCCGCGTTTCGGACGTCAGCTATGTGGCGAGCCAGCCCTGGCCCTTCCCCTCGTCGCTGATGATCGGCTGCCGCGCGGTCGCGCACGACCTCGCGCTGACGCTCGACACGACCGAGATCGAAGCGGCGATGTGGGTCGACCGGGCCGACGTGCGCGCCGCGCTGGCCGGCGACATGGGCGCGCCGTTCATGGCGCCGCCGCCGCTGGCGATCGCGCGCCACCTGCTGGAAGAATGGGCGGCGGGTTAGCGCAGGTTAGAAGCGCTTGCCGGTGATCCGGCTGATTTCCTTCGCCACCATCGCTTCGACGAGCGAGGGCAGGTTGGTGTCGAGCCAGTCCTTGAGCATCGGGCGTAGCGCGTCGAGGACGACGTCCTCCATCGTGCGGTCCGCGGCGGCGGGCGCCGCAACCGCGGCTGTCGCGACCGGCGCAACCGCGGCGGTCAGAGCTTCGAGCGACTGGCGCGCGGCGTCGGCGCTGGCGTCGGAGACGAGGTCTTCGGTGGCGGGCGCCGCTTCGGCCGCGGCATCTTCTTCGTCCTGAAGGTCGAGAATATCGTCGGCTTCGACGCTCCGCGATTCGCGTGCCGGGCCCGGCGCTTCGTCACGTGCGATGACGCGCCGAATCGACGACAAGATATCTTCCATCGACGGTTCTCGCGACATGTCGCCCATCAATCCAGCCCCCTCAGCCCCATGAATTAAGGGCGGTTAACCATCTTCTACCGTTCGGGGGCGGGCTTTGCCAAGCCTTATTGTTTCGGCCCGACCTCGACATAGGCGGGGACGCTGGCGGTGGCGGCGGGAACGGCCTTCGTATCGGTCGCCACCTGCTGCGGCGCCGGATCGTCGGCCCAATCCCAGATTTCGCCCTTCACGCGGCGATAATTGACCTCGGGGTCGTACAGCGCGCCGCCCTCGATGCCGAGGTCGCGCGCTTCGGCCTTGCCCATCGCGGCGAGGACCGAAAAGGCTGCGACATAGCTGTTGCGCCGTGCCGACACGAGCTGGACCTGCGTGTTCAGATATTCCTGTTCGGCGTTCAAAATGTCGAGGATCGAGCGGGTGCCGACGCTGTTTTCGGCGCGCACGCCTTCGAGCGACAGGCCGTTCGCGCTCACCGCCTGCTGCGTCGCGGCGATGATGCGTTCGTTCGCCTGCCATGCGGCATAGGCACCGCGCGTCTGCGCGATCACATCGCGTTCGATCGCGACATAATTTTCGATCGCCTGGCTCGTCTGCGCCTGTGCCTGGCGTACGCGCGCCGAGGCGCGGCCGCCCTGGAAGATCGGGAGCGTCATCGACACGCCGGCGATGGTGCTCGTCGTCGTATTCTCGGACGTCGTATTGCCCGCGGGGATCGAATTCAGATTGTTGTTATAGCCGCCGGTGACCGTCGCCGACACTTTGGGCGCGCGCGTCGCCTGCGCGGCGCCGATATCGGCGCGCGAGGCGCTGAGGCGCTGGTTCGCGGCCTCGATATCGGGATTGTTGTTGAGCGCGATCGCCACCGCCTCTTCGCCCGTCGCGGGCAGGTTCGGCAGGACCGGCGGCGGTTGCAGGTCCACGGGGGCGTCTCCGACGAGCCGGATATAGGATTCGCGGCTGCGGATCAGGTTCGATTCGGCGGTGCGCAAATCGCCTTCGGCCAGCGCGAGCCGGGCTTCCGACTGGGCGACGTCGGTGCGCGTCAGGTCGCCGATCTCGAAACGATCGCTCGTCGCCTGCAGGTTGGTGCGCAGGACCGACACATTCTTCTGGTTGAGCTGGACAATCGCGATGTCGCGGATGACGTCCATATAGGCGCCGACGACCTGCGAAAAGACGCTCGCTTCGGTGGCGCGGAGGTCGGCCTGTCCGGCCTCGACGCGGAATTTTGCCGCTTTGACGGCGTTGCGCACCGCGCCGCCCTGATAGATGGGCACCGAAAGCTGCGCCCCGGTCGACAGCGAGCGGCCGGGCGTGAAAAAGCTGTTGCCGGGGACGACCAGATTTTCCTGGAAGTCGACGCTGACGCCGACCGACGGCAGTCCCGATGCCTTCTGGATCGGGACATTTTCATCGTTCGCGCGCTGTCCGGCGCGCGCGGCGGTCAGCGTCGGATTATTTTCATACGCCTTGGCCAGCGCGTCCTGCAATGTTTCGGCCTGCGCCGCGCCAGGCAGCATCAGGGCACCGGCCGCGAGACCGGCAAGCCAGCGGGCACGACGAAGAGTCTGTTTCTTATCGGTATCGATCATCGTGGTGTCAGCCTGAAACAAGGAGGGATGGGGCCTTCAGAACCGGAAACCCGCCGGGGCGGCAAAGCCGGGCAGGGGGGCGACGTCCATGTCGGCAAAGCTGCGCAATGCCACGGTGCCGCCCGTCTTCACGCCTTCGACCAGCCGGGTGACCGCGCCGTCGCGCCGCGCCGTGACCAGTCGGCCGCCTTCGGCCAATTGCGCGACGAGCGTGTCGGGCAGCGTTTCGATTGCGCCCTCGATGATGATGCGGTCGAACGGTGCGGCGTCGGGCGCGCCGGCGTTCAGCGGGCCTTCGACCCAGCGGATCGTGTCGTGGGTGGTCGCGGCCTGCGCTGCGGCCATCAGCTCGCTTGCTTCCTCGACCGCGGTGACCTCGGCTCCGAGCTGTGCGAGCAGCGCGGCGGTATAGCCCGTCGCGCTGCCGACCAGCAGCACGCGCTGGCCGGGGCGGACCGCCGCGGCGACAAGCATCCGGCCGGTGACGAGCGGCGCGTTGAGCGCGCGGCCCTCGCCGAGCGCGATCGCGCGATCCATATAGGCGACGCTAGCCAGCGCGGCGGGGACATGCGCCTCGCGCGCGACCGCGCCCATCGCGCCGACCACGGCCGGATCGATGACGTCGTTGGTCCTGAGCTGGCTGTCGATCATGGCGGAGCGCATCTCCGCCGCCGTGATTTCGCTAAACTTCGTCGCCATCAGCCTTTTCCGATTCTCTGGGCATGAACCTTTGCGGAGCAGCTCTAGCCGAAGCAATGCTGTATTGCAATAGTAATACAGCCCCGCAGCCGCATCGCCGCCGCGCATAGCTGTCAACGTGGGTGGCGCCAACCCCGCATCGCGTGGTGCGGCGCCCATCGCGGCGCCGTTCCGGCGAATCCTTGACAAGGCGGCGAAACCCCCTCACTAGCGGCGCCGTTCCACACCCGGCCGGCCCGCATATGCGGCCCGGCGTTCGGCATGAGGCCCGATGGCGGAGTGGTGACGCAGCGGACTGCAAATCCGCGCACGCCGGTTCGATTCCGGCTCGGGCCTCCACACTCCCTCCCCCTGTTCAAGCCGACGCCATGGATGTCCTAGCGTCGTTTCTTGACGACAGCCTGACGGGCCGGGTTTCCACTTGCCGTTTCGGCAGCGGCCCGGAATATTGGCGCGATCCGCCCATCGGAAAGGACACGCAATATGGCTCATGGTACGGCCCGCATCGGCAACGATCATTATCGCACCGAAATCAATGTGAGCGGCCATGACCTGGTCGGCGACGAGGGGCCGGGGCTGGGTGGGCAGAATCTCGGGCCTGCGCCCTATGATTTCCTGCTCGCCGGGCTCGGTGCCTGCACCGCGATCACGCTGCGCATGTATGCCGATCGCAAGGAATGGCCGATGGAATCGGTCGAGGTCGGCTTACGGCTCCAAAATCAGGACGGGCTCAGGATCGACCGGGTCCTGACGATCGTCGGGCTCGATGACGAGCAAAAGGCGCGGATGGCCGACATCGCCGAGCGCACGCCGGTCACGCTCACGCTGAAGGGCGGGCTGCCGATCGACACGCGGCTCGCTTAGGTCCTGACCCTGACCGGCGCGCCACTGGACAAGTTGCAATCGACCACTTATATACCAGCCGTTATGGAAATCGAAACCGCCCCCGTCGCCCCGTCGCACAAGGGCCGCCCGCGCGAATTTTGCGTCGATGCGGCCTTGGCAGCGGCGCTGCGCGTCTTCTGGTCGAAGGGTTATGAAGGCGCCTCGATGGCCGACCTGACCGAGGCGATGGGGATCACCAAGCCCAGCCTGTACGCCGCTTTCGGCAACAAGGAGGCGCTCTTCAACAAGGCGCTCGATCTCTATGAGCGCGAAAAGGCCGACTATATGCACGCGGCGCTCGACGCGCCGACCGCGCGCGGCGTCGCCGAACGGCTGATGTATGGCGCGCTCGACATGTACACTTGCCCCGAGAATCCGAACGGATGTCTGGGTGTCATCACGTCGGTTGCGTGCGGGGCCGAGGCCGAATGTATTCGCCAGGCCGTGCTCGAACGCGGCGCGGCGGCGAAGCGGGCGATGCTCGAACGCTTCGCGCGCGCCAAGGAAGAGGGCGATTTTCCGCCCGACACCGACGCCGAAGGCCTTGCCGCTTTCCTGACCGCAGTGAACCAGGGCATGTCGGTGCAGGCGGGCGCGGGGGCGACGCGCGCCGAGCTCGAACGGCTCGTCGAAACCAGCCTGAAGCTGTGGCCGGGGCGCTAGTAGAAAAATTTTTACTGCCCGGTACAGAATGCGGTTGACGCAGCGCAGCATGACTTATATACCACCCAGTATACAAAGATAGGCTCTCCCCCGAGACCGGCCGCTGCATGACACGAATCATGCGGCGGTCGGAACCTTCATCACCGATTATTTTCCCGGGAGCGGGTCCTGTTCCGGTCGGGCGCTCGTTGGCGCTCGCCCGCAAGGCATAACAGGGAGCCGGCGCGCGCATTTTCGATGCGGGTGACCGGAGGGGCGGTCGTCCTCTTCGAAGAGGGCCGTCCAGCAATAAGGACTGTTTCGAGACTGGACCGAAGGCACGCGCTTTCGGGGCCGAGACCCGCTGCGCCCCGCGCGCGGCCGAACCGAATAAAGAGAAGAGGGCATCCGATGACCGTCCACACCCCGATCGAAAAGCTCGACCCCGCCGACGCGAAGGTCCGCCGCGAACTCAAGACATTGCTCCATCCCGGCCGCGGCCGCCGCGCTGCGTGGATCGGGGCTTTCCTCATACTCGTCGTCGGCGCCTGGTGGCTGCTGCGCGATGGCCCGCCCCCGGCCGCCGCCGCGCCCGCGCCGGTGCTCACCGTCGCGGCGCCGATCGCGCGCGATGTGACGCTGTGGGACGATTATATCGGCCGCTTCGAAGCGTCGAAGGCGGTCGAGGTGCGTCCGCGCGTCTCGGGCGCGATCACCGCGATCCACTTCACCGACGGCCAGATCGTACGCCAGGGTCAGCCGCTCTTCACCATCGACCCCCGTCCCTATCGCGCCGCGCTCGCCGAAGCGCGCGCGTCAGCGGCGAGCGCGCGCAGCGACCTCGCGCTCGCGCGGCTCGAACTCGAACGCGCCGGGCGTCTCGTCGATGTCGAGGCGGTGTCGCAGAGCGAGATCGACCGGCTGCGCGCCCGCGTCAATGCTGCTTCGGCGGCGCTCGCCGGCGCCGACGCCCGCATCGCGGCGCGTGCACTCGACGTCGAGTTCACGACCGTCCGGGCGCCGCTGAGCGGCCGCATTTCGGACCGCCAGATCGATGCGGGCAACCTCGTGTCGGCGGGCGATGCCGGCGGCACCTTGCTCACGACGATCAATGCGCTCGATCCGATCTATTTCACCTTCCAGGGCTCCGAAGCTTTGTTCCTCAAGACCAAGCGCGAGGGCGGCGACAAAGCCGCGGCGATCGAAGTTCGTCTGCAGGACGAAGGCGATTATCGTTGGAAGGGCCAGCTCGACTTCACCGATAATGGCCTCGATCCGCGTTCGGGCACGATCCGCGCCCGCGGCCGCTTCGCCAACCCCGAAATGTTCCTGACCCCCGGCATGTTCGGCAACATGCGCCTGTCGACGGGCCAGACGACCCGCGCGCTGCTGGTCCCTGCCGCAGCGGTCCAGACCGATCAGGCGCGCAAGATCGTCTATGTCGTCGGCAAGGACGGCATGGTCGCGGCGAAGCCCGTCGAACTCGGCCCCGAAGTCGACGGGCTCAGCGTTATCCGTGCGGGCCTGACGCCGACCGACCGTGTCGTGATCGCCGGATACCAGTTCGCGCGTCCCGGCGAAAAGGCGGTGACCAAGCCCGGCAGGATCGCCGTGGTGGCGCCGAAGCAGGGCACGGCCGCCGCGGCCGAACCGGTGTCGGCGCAGGCGACCTTCGCGAAGTGAGTTGAGTTAGGCCCCTCCCGTTCAGGGAAGGGCTGGGGTGGGTGCTGCGGTGTCCCCTACGGCCGACAGCCCCACCCCGCTGCGCCCCGGATCCCCGGGGCTCGCTGTCCCTCCCCTGACGGAGAGGGGTTGGTCCAGACCGTTTTCAAGACAGGGGCTCTCCCATGCGCCTATCCCGCTTTTTCATCGACCGGCCGATCTTCGCCGCCGTGCTCGCCGTCATCATCACCATCGTCGGTGCGGTCGCCTATATCGGCCTGCCCGTCTCGCAATATCCCGACATCGTCCCGCCGACGGTGACGGTGACCGCAACCTATCCGGGCGCATCGGCCGAAACCGTTGCCGAAACGGTCGCGGCGCCGATCGAGCAGGAAATCAACGGGGTCGACAATATGCTCTATATGAGCAGCCAGTCGACCGGTGACGGCGTCGTCACGATCACCGCGACCTTCAAGATCGGCACCGACCTCGATGCCGCGCAGGTGCTGGTGCAGAACCGCGTCGCGATCGCGACGCCGCGCCTCCCCGAAACGGTCCAGCGCCTCGGCGTCGTGACGCGCAAGACGTCGCCCGACTTCCTGCTGATCGTAAACCTCGTTTCGCCCGACAAGTCGCTCGATCGCGCCTATATCTCCAACTATGCGCTGACCCAGCTCCGCGACCGCCTGTCCCGTATCGACGGCGTCGGCGACGTGCGGCTGTTCGGCAACCGCGATTATGCGATGCGCGTGTGGATCGATCCCGGCCGCGCCGCCGCGCTCGACCTGACCGCGGGCGAGATCGTCACCGCGCTGCGCCGCGAAAATGTGCAGGTCGCGGCGGGATCGCTCGGCCAGCCGCCTTACGCGAATGGCAGCAGCTTCCAGCTCAATGTCGAAACGCAGGGCCGCCTGACCGACCCCAAAGATTTCGCCAATATCGTCATCCGCAGCGATGCCGACGGGCGGCAGGTCCGCGTGTCGGACGTCGCGCGCGTCGAACTCGGCGCATCGGACTATAATTCGAACACCTATCTGTCGGGCGACCCGACGGTCATCCTGGCGACCTTCCAGCGTCCCGGATCGAATGCGCTTGCCGCTGCGCAGGCGGTCGAGGCCGAAATGGCGGCGGCATCAAAAAGCTTTCCCAAGGGGCTCGAATATCGGGTCATCTACAACCCCACCGAATTCATCGCCCAGTCGATCGACGCGGTGATGGACACACTGCTTGAAGCCGTCATCCTCGTCGTGATCGTCATTCTCGTGTTCCTGCAGAAATGGCGCGCGGCGATCATCCCGGTGCTCGCGATCCCGGTCTCGCTGATCGGTACTTTCGTCGTGCTTGCCGGGTTCGGCTACAGCCTCAACAACCTGTCGCTGTTCGGGCTGGTGCTGGCGATCGGCATCGTCGTCGACGACGCGATCGTCGTCGTGGAAAATGTCGAGCGCAACCTCGAAAAGGGGATGTCCGCACTCGAAGCCGCACGCACCTCGATGGACGAGGTGTCGGGAGCGCTCGTCGCGATCGTGCTCGTGCTTTGCGCGGTGTTCGTGCCGACCCTGTTCCTCACCGGCCTGTCGGGCGCCTTCTACCAGCAGTTTGCGGTGACGATCTCGACCGCGACGATCATCTCGCTCGTCCTCTCGCTCACCCTCTCGCCCGCGCTCGCGGCGATCCTGTTGCGCGGCCATTCGGCGCCGGCGAACGAGGGCAAGGGCATGCAATATGTCCGCCGCGCGGGCGATGCGTTCAACCGCGGCTTTGAACGGATGAGCGACGGCTATGCGCGTCTCACCGACCGGCTGGTGCGCGCGCCGAAAAAGATGATGGTCACCTATGCGGGGCTGATTGCCGCGACCGCGGGTCTGTTCTGGGCGACGCCCACCGGCTTCATCCCGGCACAGGATCAGGGCTATTTCCTCGTCGTCGCCAAGCTGCCCTCCGGGGCTTCTGTCGAGCGCACCGATGCGGTGCTCAAAAAGGTCGCCGCGCGCGTGCTGCCGGTCGAGGGTGTCCTCGGCTCGGTGATGCTCGCGGGTTTCGACGGCCCGTCGCAGACGCTCGCGCCGAACTCGGCCGCCGCCTATTTTCCGCTCAAATCCTTTGAGGAACGGAAGAAGCTCGGCGTGACGTTCGAGGACATCATGGCCGAGGCGCACAAGCGGACCGCCGACATCACCGACGCGCAGATCGTGATCATTCCGCCGCCGCTGATCCAGGGGATCGGTTCGGCCGGGGGTTACCGGATGGTCGTGCAGGATCGCGGCGGCCATGGCTATGCGGCGCTCGCGAATGATACGAACAAGCTGATCGGCAAGGCGAACGAAACCCCCGGGCTCGCGAACGTCTTCACCTTTTTCGATCCGACGAACCCGCGAGTTTTTGCGGACATCGACCGGGCGAAGGCGAATGCGCTCGGCGTTCCGCCCGAGCGGGTGTTCGAGGCGTTGCAGGTCTATCTGGGCTCGGCGTTCGTGAACGACTTCAACCTGCTCGGCCGCACCTATCGCGTCACCGCACAGGCCGACGCGCCCTATCGCCAGACCGTCGCCGATATCGCGAACCTGCGCACGCGATCCGATTCGGGCGCGATGGTGCCGATCGGCTCGGTCGCGAATTTCGAGGACCGCACCGGGCCGTACCGCGTCACGCGCTACAATCTGTTCCCCGCGGTCGAGATCGACGGCGACACGGCGCCGGGTTCGTCGTCGGGCGCGTCGCTGACGACGATGGAAAAGCTCGCGTCGGATTCGCTGCCCGCGGGTTACGGAACCGAATGGACGGGCATCGCCTTCCAGCAAAAGGCGGCGGCGAACACCGCGGGCATCGTCTTCGCGCTCGCGGTGGTCTTCGTCTTCCTCGTGCTCGCGGCGCAATATGAAAGCTTGATGCTGCCGCTGGCGATCATCTTCATCGTCCCGATGTGTCTGCTCGCGGCGATGGTCGGGGTCAATTTGCGCGGCATGGACAATAATGTGCTGACGCAGATCGGGCTCGTCGTGCTCATCGCGCTTGCGGCGAAGAATGCGATCCTAATCGTCGAATTCGCCAAGCAGGCGGAGGAACAGGACGGGCTGTCACCGGTCGAGGCGGCGGTGCGCGCAGCGCGCGACCGTCTGCGTCCGATCCTGATGACCAGCTTCGCCTTCATCCTGGGCGCAGTGCCGCTCCTGATCGCGAGCGGGGCAGGGGCGGAACTGCGCCAGGCGCTCGGCACCGCGGTCTTCTTCGGCATGCTCGGCGTGACGGCGTTCGGCCTCATCTTCACCCCGACCTTCTACGTCGTCGCGCGCGCGCTCAGCCAATGGTCGGCCGAGCGGCGCGCACGGCGCGGGTCGGACGACCACGGGACCGCATTGCCGGTGCCGGCGGAATAAGGAGCCAGATCATGATCCTTCGCAACATCCTCACCGCCGCTTCGGCGCTCGCGCTCGCCGCCTGCGCGGTCGGCCCCGACTATAAGGCCCCGCAATCGGCCTCAGCGCCCGCCGCCACAGCGCCGTTCGTCTCGGCGAACAGCCCCGCGGTGACGCTCGCGCCCGTCGCGGGCGACTGGTGGCGGCTCTATGACGATCCTGTTCTGGACGGGCTCGTCGCCGATGCGCTTGCCGCCAATACCGACGTTCGCGTCGCGGTAGCGAATATCGCTCGTGCCCGCGCGTCGTTGCGCGGCGCGCGCGCCGACCGGCTGCCGCAGGGCGAGATCGGCGCGGGTGCCAATTACGGCCGCAGCCCCGAAGGCCAGCGCGTGCCGGGGGCTGATCGCGAGGACTGGGCCGTCGATGTCGGGATCAACGTCTCGTACGAGGTGGACCTGTTCGGCCGCGTCAGCCGTTCGATCGAGGCCGCGCGGGGCGATGCCGCCGCGGCCGAAGCCAATGCCGATGCGGTCCGCGTCATCGTCGCCGCCGACACTACGCAGGCCTATGCCGACGCTGCCTCCGGCGCCGCGCGGCTCGACGTTGCGCGGCGGATCGTCGACCTGCTGGGTCAGCAGGTGAAGCTGACCCAGCGGCGCAAGGAGGTCGGCATGGCGACGGGGCTCGACCTCGCACGCATCACGACGCTGCGGGACCAGCGCGCAGCCGACATTCCCTCCATCGAGGCCGAGCGGCAGGCGGCCTTGTTCCGCCTCGCGACCCTGACCGGTCGTGCACCCGCTGCGCTCCCCGCGATCGCGGCGGACCGCAACATCAGCCTCGAGATCACCGATCCCATCCCGGTCGGTGATGGGGCGGCGCTGCTGAAGCGCCGTCCCGACATTCGCGCCGCCGAGCGCCGTCTCGCCGCCGATACGGCGCGTATCGGCGTCGCGACGGCGGACCTTTATCCGCGCATCACGCTGGGCGGGTCTGCCGGCTCGACCGGATCGGGCTTCGGCGACATATTCGGCGGCGGTCCGATCCGTTGGCTGCTCGGGCCACTCCTGAACTGGGCCTTCCCCAATCAGGAACCCGCGCGGGCGCGAATCGCGGCGGCCGAGGCCGACACGCAGGCATCGCTCGCCGAATTCGACGGTACGGTGCTGCGCGCGCTCGAGGAAACCGAAACCGCGCTGTCCTCTTACGCGCGCTCGCTGGAACAGCGTCAGGCGCTGCGCGCTGCGCGCGATCAAGCCGAACGCGCCGCACGGATTGTGCGCGCCAAGCGGCAGGAGGGTGCGTCGGACTCGCTCGAATGGCTCGACGCCGAACGCACCTTCGCCGAGACCGAAGCCGTGCTCGCGGCGCAGGACGGCCAGGTTTCGCGCCGTCAGATCGCCTTGTTCCGCGCGCTTGCGGGCGGCTGGTCGAGCTGATCCATACGTCTGCATGATTTGCCAAGTCGCGGATTAACCGGGATAGATGCCTGTCCCGGTTGATCCACGAAGGAAGGAAGTCATGCGGAGCCTGTTGGCCGTTTTTGCGCTGCTTGCCGCGGTCCCGGTCGCGGCGCAGCAGGCACGCCCGTCGGAGACCGCAGCGTCGCCCGATGGCCGGGTCGTCCTCACCGTTTCGACCGATAATGACGAGCGGCCGATCTGGTCACTGTCGCGCAAGGGCAAGCTGCTCATCGCGCCATCGAGCCTCGGCTTCCTACTCGCGGACGGCCCCGCGCTCCAGCGTGGTTTCCGAATCGACGGCGCCGAACGCGGTCAGGGCGATGCGACATGGGAATTGCCGTGGGGCGAGCGCCGCTTCGTCCGCGACCATCATAACGAACTGCTTGTCCGCTTTCGCCAGCATGAGAGCCGCGGCGGGCATGTGATGCACGTGCGTTTCCGTCTGTTCGACGACGGCATCGGCTTTCGCTACGAACTGCCCGAACAGCCGACGATGAAGACCGCCCGCATCGCCGACGAGGTCACCGAATTCGATATCGCTTCGCCCGGCACCGCCTGGTGGATCACCGGCGGCGAATGGAACCGCTACGAGCAGATTTATCAGAAGACGCCGATCGACGGTGTGGCGACCGCGCACACGCCGATCACGATGCGGCTCGACGACGGCACGCACCTCGCGTTTCACGAGGCCGCGCTCGTCGATTATTCGGCGATGTGGCTGAAGCGTGCCGAGGGGCGGAAGTTCCGCGCGACGTTGTCGCCCTCGTCGGACGGGCCGCGCGTCGTGCGCGATCTGCCGTTCGCGACCCCGTGGCGCACGATCCGCATCGCCGACGACGCGGCGGGGCTGGTGGCAAGCGATCTCGAACTCAACCTCAACGAGCCCAACAAGCTCGGCGATGTGAGCTGGGTGAAGCCGATGAAATATATCGGCATCTGGTGGGGCATGATCCGCGGGCCGTGGAGCTGGGGCGAGGGGGCGAACCATGGCGCGACGACGGCACGTGCGAAGCAATATATCGATTTCGCCGCGAAACATGGTTTCGGCGGCGTGCTCGTCGAAGGGTGGAACACCGGCTGGAACGGCGGACTGTTCAACTTCACCAAGCCCGCGGCGGATTTCGATTTGAAGGCGGTCACCGACTATGCGCGCAAGAAGGGCGTGACGCTGATCGGCCATCATGAAACCAACGGTCATGTCGCCAATTACGAGGCGCAGCTCGACGACGCGATGAAGCTCTATGGCCGGCTCGGCGTGGCGTCGGTGAAGACGGGCTATGTCGCCGATGCGGGCGGCATAATTGCGCCGGGCGATACGCCGGGCACGACGCGCAGGGAATGGCACGACGGTCAGTGGCAGGTGCGCCACCACCAGCGCGTCGTCGATACCGCGGCGAAATATCGCATCACGATCAATGCGCACGAACCCGTCAAGGACACGGGCCTCCGCCGCACCTATCCCAACTGGATCACGCGCGAAGGCGCGCGCGGCATGGAATATAACAGCTGGAGCGCCTTCGCGAACGGCGGCCCCGATCATGAACCGACGCTCGTCTATACGCGGATGCTGTCGGGGCCGATGGACTATACGCCTGGCGTGCTGAGCCTCGCGGGGTCGAACGAGGTGCCGATGGCCTCGACGCTCGCGAAGCAGCTGGGCCTCTATCTCGCCATCTATTCGCCGGTGCAGATGGCGGCCGACCGGATCGAGAATCTGGCGAAGTATCCGCGCGAACTCGCCTTCATCGGACAGGTACCGACCGACTGGGCCGAAAGCCGGCTGATCGCGGGTGCGGTCGGCGATTATGCGATCTTCGCGCGCAAGGACCGCGCCAGTGCCGATTGGTATGTCGGCGGGGTCAACGACGGCGCCGCGCGAACGCTAACGCTGCGCTTCGACTTCCTCGACGCCGGCAAGAATTACACTGCGACGATCTGGAAGGACGGCGAGGGCGCCACCTATCTGACCGACGCACGGCACCGGATCGCCTATGAGACGATCCGGGTGAAGAAGGGCGATAGCTACAAATTGTGGCTGGCCCCCGGCGGCGGCGCGGCGATGCGCCTGCATCCAGGGAAATAGTGCGTCAGACGATATCGCTCGCTGCGCCTTCGGGCGACCAGAGATGCGCGGCGAGGCGGTGCAGCGCGCGGGACAGGGTGCGGCGGTCGATCGTCCCGCCGAGCGAAATGCGCATCGCTTTCGGCGCTCCGGGTGCCGCCGCGAAGCGGTCCGACGGCACCGCCGACAACCCGTCGAGTGCGAGCGCGGCGGCGAGCGTGTCGGGGTGGCTGTCTTCGGCAAGCGGCAGCCAGAGGTGATAGCCTTGCGGGTGCGCGGCGTGGCGCGTCTCGCCGAGCACCGTGTGCGCCAGCCTTTGCCGCCACGCCGCTTCCTTGCGGACCGCGCCGACCAGCGCGTCGAAGCGTCCGTCGGCCAGCCATAAAGAGATCATTGCGGCGTTGAGCGGCGGCGCCATCACCGCGCTCTCGTGCTGGAACGAGGCGAGCTGCATGGCCTGTGCGACGCCCGGCGCACGGACAAAGGCGACGCGCAGCGCGGGCGAGACGATCTTGGCCATGCTCGCGACATGCCAGCTGATTTCGGGTGCGAAGCTCGCGATCGCGGGGAGGGGCGCGTCGGGCAGCAGGCCGTAGGCGTCGTCTTCGATGATCTGGACGCCGGCATCCCGTGCCCATGCCGCGATGGCCTTGCGCTCGCCGGTCGCGATCGTCGCGGCGGTCGGGTTGTCGTTGGTCGGGACGACATACAGAGCGCGCAGCGGCGCGTCGGCGTGCACCGCCTCCAGCGCGTTGGCGGTCATCGCCGCGAGCGGGACCAGCGTGACGCCGATCCGGCGCGCGATCGCGCGAAAGCCCGGATAGACATAGAGCCCGCACGCGACGCGGTCGCAGGGCTTCAGGATCGTCGACGCGATCGCGTGCAGCCCGTTTTGGGCGCCCGCGCCGACGATGATCTGCTCGACATCGGATTCAAGGCCTGTGCGTGCCAGGAGCGCGGCGCCGGTCTCGCGATCGGCGGCGCTGCCGCCCGGCCGTTGATAGTGGAGTCGCGCGAGGCCGTCGCCGCGCGCCAATGTCGTGAGCGCGGCGGTCATCGCCTCGACTAGCTGGCTTTCGGCTGCGATCGGCGGGCTGTTCATCGCGATGTCGCTCTGCGCGGCGGTCGCAACCTCGCCCGTTCGCGCGTCGTCGCTGATGAAGCTGCCGGCGCGGCCGCGCGCGACGATGAGGCCGCGCTGGCGCGCGAGGTCATACGCCTTGGTCACGGTGGTGAGGTCGATGCCGAGCCGTGCGGCGAGGTCGCGCTGCGGCGGCAAGCGGTCGCCGTGCCGCAATTCGCCGCGCGCGACCGCCGCCGAGATCGCCGCAGTCACCGCCTTGTATTTGGGACCCGCGGCGCCGGTAATGTCGGGCGCCCATGCGTCACTCGCCACGCCGTTTGTCCGCTTCGTGCCTTTCGCGCGCATTCAGTTTCGCCCACAGATGCTCGGTCCCCGATTCCTGCGCTTTGTTCACATATTGCGAGGCGACCAGCCAGCCCTTGATCGGTCGCAGCGGCAGTACGCAGCCGATGACCATGATGGGGATCGAGAAGACCAGATGGATCCACAGCGGCGGGCTGTAGGCGATCTGCAACCAGACGATGACGAAGGTCAGCGGAAACGCGACGATGCATTGCGAGAAAAAGGCGGGGCCGTCGTCGGGCGCCGCAAAGCTGAAGTCGAGCCCGCAATTCTCGCAGCGATCGGCGAGCTTGAGCCACGACCGGAACATATGCCCCTTGCCGCATTCGGGGCATTTTCCGTGCCAGCCGGCCCACAGGATCCAGCGCAACTTTTCATTGCCGACATCACCGCTTGTCATTTTTGCCTCCAACGGCCGCATGAAATGCCATGCAGAACATATATGGAGCCGGGCGATCCGGGCAGGAAGTGCAAGAATTTCACATTATAATATAGCAGTTTGCTGTATATCGGTGTCATATGCATGGTATATTGTGCACATTATACCATGCATAATATGATTGGAAATCGGAAAATTGCCCTGCATTCGGGCGCGTCTGGAAACGCCGGCGCAGCATCGCAAATCCGCCATCGTTTACGCCGCTTTTACCAGTTCCTGCGCATAGCATGTGCCGATGTTTGCGACTGGGGATAAATGATGGACAGCATGCGCGGCCTGCTTTCGGGCAGCCATGGCCAGGATGATGGCGCGATCGATGCGCCCGCGGTCGTCGGCGTCGACGAACGGCGGATGCAGGTGCGGGCCTATAATTACTGGGCCTCGCTGCTCGCCGATCGCGCTTATCCCTCGGTCGAGGATCTCGACCTCGACGGCGCCGATTTCGGGCCGCATTCGGTGCTGCTCGATTTCACTGCGGGCGTCGAAAATCCGGGACTCGCCTTCCTCGGCGACCGGCTACGCGAGGAATCGCAGATCGACGAGGATGTTCATTACATCAGCCAGATTCCGGGTCGCTCGCTGCTGTCGCGGCTGACCGACCATTATCTCCAGATCATCGCCAACCGCGCGCCGATCGGCTTCGAGGCCGAATTCGTCAACGATCGCGGCGTGACGATCATGTACCGCGGCATCCTGCTGCCCTTCTCGTCCGACGACGACACGATCGACTTCATCATGGGCGTGATCAACTGGAAGGAAGCGGTTCCCGCCGACGAGGCCGAGGAGTTGCAGCTTTCGGTCGAGCAGGCGCTGCGCAGCGCAGCGCCGTTGACCGCGCCCGTACCGGTCTGGGCCGATGGCCCCGACTCGGGGCATTTCGACGACGATGCCATCCCGGGTTTCGCGGCGCTGGACGATGCTTTGGAAATCCATGCCGGTGCCGAGTCCGTGGCCGTCATCGATGAAGATACGGCCGGGCCGGGCGACGATGCCGAACTGGCCGACTGGCTGGCGCTCGCGCGCGAAACCGCCGAACGCGCTCTCGCCGCCGATAGCCGCAGCCGAGGCGCACTTTACCAGGCGGTCGGCAAGGCATGGGATTTCGTGCTCGCCGCGGAACAGCAGCCCGACGCCTTTGCCGCCTTGCTCGACGACGCCGGGCTGAAGGCGCAGGATCGCGCCCCGATGACGCCGGTCGTGAAGCTGGTTTTCGGCGCCGCCTATGACAAGACGCGGCTTGCCGAATATGCCTGTGCGCTCGGCCACGCGAAGGAAGAACGGGTGGGTCGCGGCGAGCTCGCTGCCTATCTCGATCGCTATCCGGGCGGGCTCAAGGGGTTGGTCAAGGACGCGCGCGCGCGGCGCAAGCCGGCGAATGAAAGCAGCGAACGTTCGGACGAAAAGCTCGAGGTGCTGCGCCGTGCGCATCCCGCGCTGATCCTCGAACATGACGCCGGCGATGCCGAATTCGTCGTGCTGATCGCGCGTGCGATGCCCGGCGGGCATATCGGGATCGTCGCCAAGGCGGCCGAGGATCCCGCGCTCGTGGCGAAGCTTGCGAAGAAGGCGATCGCGATTACGCCCGGCGTGTAAGGGGCGCTGAGAGCGTTCACGCAACAGACAAACCCAAAATTGAAATAATTTTACGCGGAGTGGCGAACGAGGCCTTGAGCCGCGCGCGCGTCGGGCGCATAGGGGGCGGAGCGAACGGACCCCCGCCGATCGTCGGCTGGGATCCCCCTCTTTTGGTTCGGGATGCTGCACTTTATGCCTGAAATTACGTCCGACACGCCGGAAACGGACACCCCCACCGCCTCCACCGCCAAAGTTCCCCCGAAAATCGCCGCCGCCTACTTGGCCGCGTTGCGCGGAAGCGCGCTGCCGGGCGAGGGCGACGATATGGACAAGGGCGCGCTTGCCGACGCGAGCCAGTTCGCCGCGCGCGCCGCGCTCGACCGCGCTGCGGAAACGCCGTCGCTGCTGCTCGAACCGATCGCCGCCGACGGCACCGACCGCCGGATGCGGCTCGTCATCATCAACGACGACATGCCCTTCCTCGTCGATTCGACCTCGCAGGTCGTCGCGTCGCAGGGCCTTGCCGTGCACCGCATCCTGCACCCCGTCGTCGCGGTGAAGCGCGACGCAAAGGGACATCTGCAGGAAGCCGGTGAGGGACCCGCCCGCGAGTCGGTCATTTATATGGAGCTCGAGCGCGGCGACGCGCGGGCGCGGCGGCGGTTGCTCGACGCGGTCGAGGCGGCGCTGCGCGACGTGCGCGCGGCGGTCCGCGACTGGCGCGCAATGCGCGCCGCGATGCTCGCCGATGCCGCGATGCGCGTCGAGGGCGAGGCGGCCGAACTGTTGCGCTGGTTCGAGGGCGGGGCGATGACCCAGCTTGGGCATGAATGGCGCACGCGCGACGGCAAGGTCGAGGGTCCGCTCGGCATCAGCGAAAGCGCCGATGGCCAGCTCCTGTCGCCCGCGGCGCTCGAAGCGGCCTTTGCCTGGTTCGATAACGGGGGCACAGCCCCGCTGCTGATCAAGTCGAACCGCTTGTCGGCGGTCCACCGCCGCGTGCTGCTCGACCTCGTCGTCGTTCCCGAATTGAAGGGCAAGAAGGTCGAGCGCCTGTCGATCCACGCCGGCCTGTGGACCAGCGCCGCGCTCTCGGCGCGCCCCGACAAGGTGCCGGTGCTGCGCGCGCAGCTCGAAGCGTTGATGGCGAAGTTCGGCTTCGACCCGACGGGCCATGCGGGCAAGGCGCTTGCGCACGCGCTCACCGCCTTGCCGCACGATTTGCTGATCGCGTTCGACGCGGCGTCGCTCGAAGAGCTGGTGCTCACCTCTATGTCGATCACCGACCGGCCGCGGCCGAAGCTGGTGACGGTGCGCAGCGCGCTTGGGCGCCACCTGTTCGTGTTCGTCTGGTTGCCGCGCGACGAAGTGTCGACCGGCCGCCGTCTCGCTGTCGAAACGATGCTGGTTCGCGAAGCGAAGGCGGGCGTCATCGGTTGGACGATGGTGCTCGAGGATGGCGGTGCGGCGCTCCTGCGCTACACGCTCGACCTGCGCAGCGGCGGGGTTGTCCCCGATACCGAAGCGCTTAATGCCCAGCTCGAACAGATGGTGCGGGGCTGGCAGCCCGAGGTCGAGGCCGCGCTCGCGAAGCGCGGCGATCCCGGCCGTGCGGCGGCGCTTGCGGCGCGCTTCGGTCCGTTGTTTCCGCCCAACTATCGCAACCTCTACAATCCCGAGGAAGCTGCGCGCGACATCCTGCGCCTCCGCGATCTCGACGGCGAGAATCCGCGCAGCGTGCGCCTCGCGCGCAAGAGCCTCGACGGCGACGATCGCCTCCGGCTCAAAGTCTATAGCGCGGTTGGTCCGCTCGCGCTGTCCGACGTCGTCCCGGCGCTTGAACATTTCGGTTTCGAAGTGCTCGAAGAGATTCCGACCACGCTCGGCTCGGCGCGCGTGCCCGGCAGCGAGGATGGCGACGAACCGCCGCTGGTGATTCACGATTTCTCGCTGCGCCTGCCCGCGACTGTCGATGAACTCGCGTTGCTTCCCTATGCCGAAGTACTCGAAGGTGCGATTGCGGCGGTACTCGACGGTCGCGCCGAAAACGACGCGTTCAACGAACTGGTGCTGACCAACCAGACCGATCCCGGTGCGATCGTCTGGTTGCGCGCGTGGTTCCGCTACCTGCGTCAGGGCGGCTCCGCCTATGGCATGGACACGGTTGTCAGCGCGTTGCGCCACGCCCCCGCGCTGACCGCCGCGCTGATCGATCGCTTCCGCGCGCTGCACGACCCGAAGGCGCGTGATGCCAAGCGCGCCGAGGCGCTCGAAGCCGATATCATGGCGGGCTTTGCCGACATCAAGTCGATCGACGAGGATCGTATTCTCCGGCTCTTCCACGCCGTGATCGGCGCGACGCTGCGCACCAACGCCTTTGCGCCCGCCGCCGAGGAGGCGCTGGCGTTCAAGATCGATTCGAGCCTTGTCCCCGGTCTGCCGAAGCCGCTGCCCTGGCGTGAGGTCTGGGTCTATTCGCCGCGCGTCGAGGGCACGCACCTGCGCGCCGGCCCGGTCGCACGCGGCGGGCTGCGCTGGTCCGACCGCCGCGACGACTTCCGCACCGAAATCCTCGGGCTGATGAAGGCGCAGCGCGTCAAGAACGCCGTCATCGTGCCGACCGGCGCGAAGGGCGGCTTCTATCCGAAGGCGCTTCCCGATGCGTCGATCGACCGTGATGCGTGGTTCGCCGAAGGCACCGAATGCTATCGTATCTTCATCCGCTCGCTCCTGTCGATCACCGACAATCTGGTCGGCGGCAAGGTCGTGCATCCGAAGGGCGTCGTGATCCACGACGGTGACGATCCTTACTTCGTCGTCGCCGCCGACAAGGGCACCGCGACCTTCTCCGACGTCGCCAATGCGCTGGCGATGGAACGCGACTTCTGGCTCGGCGATGCGTTCGCGAGCGGCGGGTCGAACGGCTATGACCATAAGGCGATGGGCATCACCGCCAAGGGTGCGTGGCTGTCGGTGCGGCGCCACTTCGCCGAAATGGGCGTCGATGTGCAGAGCGACACGATCCGCGTTGCCGGTTGCGGCGACATGTCGGGCGACGTGTTCGGCAATGGCATGCTGCTGTCGAAGGCGATTCAGCTCACGGCGGCGTTCGACCATCGCCATATCTTCCTCGACCCCAATCCCGATCCGGCGAAGAGCTGGAAGGAACGCGAACGGATGTTCAATCTGCCGCGCTCATCCTGGGCCGATTACAACGCCAAGCTGATCTCGAAGGGCGGCGGCATCTTCCCGCGCAGCCAGAAGAGCATTCCCTTGAGCCCCGAAGTGCAGGCGCTGCTCGGCCTGTCGGTCTCCGAAATCGACCCGGTGTCGCTCATTTCGGCGATCCTCAAGGCGCCGGTCGACCTGCTGTGGTTCGGCGGCATCGGCACCTATGTGAAGGCTGCGAGCCAGAACAACGCCGAAGTCGGCGACCCCGCGAACGACGCGCTGCGCGTCGATGCCGAGGATCTGCGCGTCAAGGCGGTCGGCGAGGGGGCCAACCTCGGCGTCACGCAGGCGGCGCGCATCGCCTTCTCGGCGAAGGGCGGGCGGATCAACACCGACTTCATCGACAATTCGGCCGGCGTCGACTGCTCGGATAACGAGGTCAATATCAAGATCGCGCTCAACCGCGAGATGGCCGAAGGCCGCCTTGCGCAGGCGGATCGCGATGCGCTGCTCGTGCGCATGACCGACAATGTGTCGGAACTGGTGCTCGAGGATAACCGGCTGCAGGCGCTCGCGCTGTCGATCGCCGAAAAGGGCGGATCGGCGGCGGTGCCGTCGCTCGTCCGGCTGATGGAGACGTTCGAGGCGTCGGGCCGGCTCGACCGCAAGGTCGAGGGGCTCGCCGCGAACGACGAACTGCTCCGCCGCGCCGCCGAGGGGCGCGGGCTGACGCGGCCCGAACTCGCGGTGCTGCTGTCGACCGCGAAGCTCGCGCTGCAGGATGCGATCGAGCATAGCGACCTTCCCGACGATCCGGCGCTCGGCAGCGACCTCGCGGCCGCCTTCCCCGACGAGATGCAGCGCGATTTCGCGCAGGCGATCGCAGATCACCAGCTTCGCCGTGAAATCATCGCGACGAAGATTGCGAACCGCATCATCAACCGCATGGGCATCGTCCATCCCTTCGAACTCGTCGAAGAAGAAGGCTGCGCGCTCGGCGACATCGCCGCGGCGTTCGTCGCGGTCGAACGGCTGCTCGAAATGCCCGCGATCTGGGACGCGCTCGACGCGGCGAAGATCGACGAGGCGGTTCGCCTCTCGCTCTTCGCGCAGGCGGCATCGGCGATGACCTCGCAAATGGCCGACCTGCTTCGCGTGACGCAGACGCTGTCGCAGCCCGGACCTGTCGTCGCGCGGCTCGAACCCGGGGTCGACCGCCTGACCGCAGGCGTCGATGCGCTGCTGAGCTCTTCGGTGAAGCGCCAGTGGGACATGCTCGCGCAGCAGCTTCTCGACGCCGGCGCGCCCGAGGCGCTCACCGCGTCGGTCGTCCGTCTGTTCAAGACCGACGGCGCGATCGGCATCGTCGACCTCGCCGAACGGCGCGGCGACGACGAGATCGCGGTGACGCACGCCTTCACGCATCTGGGCGAAGCGCTCGGGCTCGACTGGGCGCAGACGCTGGCGGCGCATATGAGCCCCGCCGATCCGTGGGAACGCCTGCTGGTCAACAGCCTGGCGCGCGATTTCCAGCAGATGCGCCTGACTTTCCTCGCGGGGCTGCCGAAGGGCGACCTCGACGCGGCGGTGACCAAATGGCTCGCCGACCATGCACCGCGGGTCGAGCAGTTCAGGGCAACGGTCGACCGCGCGCGGATGATCCCGAGCCCGAATGGCGCGATGCTGTCGCACATCGCCGGGCAGGCACGCGGGTTGCTGGGGCGGTAAATGCCTTTCCAGCCCCGCGTCGCGATCCTCGTCCCGGCGCCCGATTATTACGAGAAGTGGCAGCCCGCCTTTGCCCGCAAGGCGGCGGCGCTGACCGCGGCCGGGCTGATCGTCGAGCAAAGGGCGTGGAGCGATCCTGGCGATCTGTCGGGTTATGATCTGGTCTTGCCGCTCTTCGCCTGGGGCTATCAGCGCGACGTCGCGGCTTGGTACGCGCTGCTCGACCGACTCGAGGCCGAGGCGCTGCCGGTCGCCAATCCGGTGCCGGTGCTGCGCTGGAACAGCGACAAGGCCTATCTCGCGCAGCTCGGCGCGAAGGGCGTGGCGGTCGTGCCGACGGTCGAGGTTGCGGCGCTCGACGATGCAGGCCTTGCCGCCGCCATGTCGGAACTCGCGATCGAAGAGGCCGTGATCAAACCCGCTATCTCGGGGGGAGCCGACGGTACGCACCGCATCACGGCGGGCGAGGCAATCCCGGCCGATGCGCACGGACAGCGCCGCCTCGTCCAGCCGCTGATGCCTGGCATCCTGACCGACGGTGAATATTCGCTCTTCTTCTTTGCGGGCAAATTCAGCCACGCGATCGTCAAGCGTCCGGCGTCGGGCGACTTTCGCGTGCAGGAACAGTTCGGCGGCCGCGAGATGGTGTGGGAAGCAAGCGAGGCCGCGCAGGAGCTTGCCGCCATGGCGCTTGCGGCTGCCCCCGCCCCGCCGGTGTACGCGCGCGTCGACATGGTCGGCGATGCGGCGGGCAAGCTCCACATCATGGAGCTCGAGTTGATCGAGCCTTCGCTGTTCCTGCATCATGCGCCCGACAAGGGCGCGGCGTTCGGTCATGCGGTGGCGAGGGCAATTCTCGTCTAGAGACCTTCAGGCAATCTTCCGATGCGCCTCGATGGCAAGCCAGGGACCTTGGCCGCCATCATATCCACCGCTCGTATAAGCTTCGATGCGGTCGATATGCCAAGCGCCCGAGGCAGCATAGGCTTCGAGCAGGAACGGCCGGTCCGTGTAGTTGAAATAGCGCCCCATCGAGTCGCGTCCCTCGACGCCGCCGGCCTTGTAATTTGCGAAATGTATTCCGCCGGGTTTTAGCGCGTTGAATATACGAGCCAGAATGGAGGGGAGCGCTGGGCGAGGGACATGCAGCAGGCTCGCGTGCGCCCATATCGCATCATATGCTTCTATCGCTTCCAACTCGTCGAAACGCATGATGCGAACAGGCCGCCCGATCCGGGCGCTGGCTTGCGCCGTCATCTCGGCGATGCCGTCGGTCGGATCGACATTGTGGCCGGCCCGAATCATCGCTTCGGCATCACGTCCGCTCCCGCATCCCAGTTCGAGGATGCGGGAGCCGGGAGGCAGGCGGTCGAGAAATGGCGCGAGCCACCGGCTCGTGCCGTCGGGGCCGCTGGCCGCGTAGTCGGGCGCTTCCCTGGAATAGAAGGCGAGGGTGGCGGGATCGAAGCCCGCATCATTCTCCGTCAATCCCCCGCTCCTTCTGCCGCCACAGCCATTGCCGGATCGCCGAGGTCAGGTTCGGCGGGTCGTCGGCTTCCATCCGTTCGACATCGATTCGCGCGACGAGCGCGTTGACGGGAAGCACCTGCCGCGCGGCTTCGGTTTCGAGCGCGTCCCAGAAGACCGGCTCGAGGCTGATCGAGGTCGGGTGGCCGGCGATCGTCACCGAGCGTTTGACCGGGGGGTTATAGGGGGCGGCCATCGCCGCAGCATAGCCGCTTCGCCACCGTTGGAGGTACGAATTATTTGGGGGTGACCGCGATTCGGGCGAGGCCTAGGTTAAGCCGGTGGAGCGAGGTGCAGACGTGACGACAGCCGGAATCCAGGCGCTCACCGAAAAGGAGAAGGAGACGCTGCGCCTGCTGGTCAGCGGCTATGACGCCAAGTCGATGGCGCGTCACCTGGGGCTGTCGGTGCACACGGTCAACGAGCGGCTGCGCGACGCGCGGCGCAAGCTCGCGGTGTCGAGCAGTCGCGAGGCGGCGCGGCAACTGCGCGACATCGAAGATCGGACCCCCGAAATAATCGGGGACAAGGCTTTGGGGGAAGCGGCGGCGGCCGGCATGGAAGAGAGGGCGGCATCAGTCGAGGCGCACCGCATGGGGCGGCCGCTCGGCTGGATAGCCGGAGGTTTGTTCATGTCGTTTGCTTTTGCCCTGCTCGCTTTCGCCTCGATGTCCGGAAGCCCCGATACGCCCGCCGTACCGCCCGCGACCGCCTCTGCCGAAAGCCCCGCGGTCGCGGCGGCACGTGACTGGCTCGCGCTGGTCGACCGCGGCGACTGGAACGCGAGCTGGGAAGCGACCGGCCAGTCGTTCAAGGCGCTTAACACCGCGGAGACCTGGGCGCGCGTGGCGCGCGAGGTGCAGGGGCCGCTGGGCGCGGTGAAGGCGCGCGTGTTGCTGAGCGAAGAGGCCGTGCCCGCGCCGCCCTATGGCTATCAGATGGTCAGGTTCCGCGCCGACTATGCGAACAAGGCCGGGACGATCGAGACGTTGTCGCTGATCCGCGAAGGCGGCGCGTGGCGGGTGGTCGGGGTGACGGTGGAGTACGGAAAAGGGTGGTGCGGTGGGCGGCGGCAAAGCCGCCGCCTGCCGTCAGACGGGTTCGGCGATCCTTGAGGGGATCGCCGCCCCGCTGGCCGTGACGATGGCTGCCGCTTCGCGACTGCCATCGTCAGTACATATGCTGCCCGCCATTGATCGACATCGTCGATCCGGTCACGAATCCGGCATCCTCGCTGCACAGGAACGCGACGCCGCGCGCGATTTCGTCGGCCTGGCCGAGGCGCCCGACGGGGATTTTCGCGACGATCTTTTCCAGCACCGGCGCGGGCACCGCGGCGACCATGTCGGTGTCGATATAGCCCGGCGCGATCGCGTTGACGGTGACGCCCTTCTTCGCACCTTCCTGCGCCAGCGCCTTGGTAAAGCCGTGGATGCCCGATTTGGCGGCGGCATAATTGACCTGGCCGTACTGGCCCGCCTGCCCGTTGATCGACCCGATGTTGACGATGCGGCCCCAGCCACGCTCGACCATGCCGCCAAAGGTCGCCTTCGCCATGTTGAAGCAGCCGCCGAGGTTGACGCGCATCACATCGTCCCAGTCGTCGTAGCTCATGCGGGCGAGCGTGCCGTCACGCGTGATCCCGGCGTTGTTGACGACGATATCGACCGGGCCGAATTCCTCGGCGATTCGCGCGCAGCTGTCGAGGCACGCCTGATGGTCGCCCACGTCCCATTTGATTGCAGCGATGCCGGTGCGGTCGGTGAATTCGCGCGCCTTTTCGTCGTTACCGCCATAGTTGGCGACGACGGTGACACCCTGTTCCTTGAGTTTCAGGGAAATCGCTTCCCCGATGCCGCGACTGCCACCGGTAACGATTGCGATACGTGCCATAAATCCAGCTCTCCCACAGAGTTATGGCTCCATGACTAGGCCGCGCCGACGACGGCCGCAAGTTGACCGGAACGTCAATCGCAAAGCTATGCAGGGGACGGAGTCTGTTCCACTAACGTGGAAAGCGGCACCAGCCCGCTCCCCCACCCGGCCTCCCAAACGATAGTAACCTAGGGAGGTCGGGTGGGGAGCGGGCTGGCGCCGAACAGAATCTAGTTGCTGATCTGCACCCGGATCTTTGAAAAGTCGCCGATCGCAAGGTCGGCCTTGTCCACCGTCACCACCAGATTGTCGCCCTCGCCGAAGCGCCGGCTCATCAGGCCGCTGGTCGGCAGCTCGATCAGAACGGCGTCGCGATCTTCGTCAAAATCGGCGATGTGACGAAAGGGTTCATGGCCTGTCGCCGCCATCTCGCGCGCCGCGAGGTCCTGCCACCAAGGTTCGTAAAAGGCGCGCGCCGGGGCCGAAAGATGGTCCGGGTTGGCGCACCAGGCATGTTTGGCCCGGTCGAACAGCATCGTCTGGTAATCATGGACCCACAGGTCGGCGTCGGCGCGGTGCGTCGTCAGCGGCAGGGTGATCGTCTCGGTCCGCTCGGCGCCCGTTTCGGGGGCGATCGTGCGTACCGCCGCGGCCCAGCGGATCGCGTGCAGCGCCGCCATCACCGCCGTCGCGTCGCCCGCTGCAAAGGCGTCGCGCGCAGCGCTGTCGTGGACGATGGCGATAATCTCGCGCGCGCGCTCGACCGCCTCGCGATTGATCGCGGCGCGGCGCTTCGCTTCGTCGGCCTCCTCGTCGCTTGCGGCGGCGGGCGGCGCATCCTCCATCGCCAAGTCGCCGAGCCGCATCTCGAGCAGCGCGACCATCGCGGTCATGCTACCCCAGTCGAAGGGGTGGAACGCCGGGTCGGCGATGTCGTAGCCGCGCTCGTACAGCGCGCGGCCGGGTTCGTCGGCGTCACCCTCTTCGAGCGGGTCGGCCTCGCCGGGGCGGACTGCGACAAGGTCGACGGGCCATTCGGGAAAGGCACGGACCGCAAAGGATGCGAGGTCGCTGGCGCCAAGGCCGCCATAGGGGGCGAACCAGCCCTCGGGGTCGTTGAGGGTGAAGGGTGGTGCGACCGGTGTGCCCACGTCGCGCAGGTGCAGGACGCGCATGTCCGGTTTGCGCCGATGGATGAAGAAAGCGAGTGTGCCGTCGCGCGGCCCCAGCCCCGCCCACAGCGCGGGCGGCAGGCCGGCGCAATCGATCTGGGCCAGGAAATCGGCGGGCTGGTCGTCGATCTTCGGCCATTCGGTTCCGGCGGGCAGCCGCGGACGACCACCGAGCCAGCTCGTCGTCGATATCGCGTCGCGCGGCGGAATCTGCGGAACGAGCCGCAGCGTCACCGCTTCGGCGTCCCGCTTTTCAATTCCGACGGCTTGCGATCCGGTATCGGCGCCGGATTTTTCCAGCCGGACGACCTGACGTTCGACGTCGGCGACGTGCGATTCGAGCGCGGCTTCAACAGCCAAGGGTTCGCTCTCCACCGACGATGTCGGGGCGGGATCATCGTTCCATTCGATCGCGGGTTGCTGCGCGAGCGGCGCCTTGCCGCTGACGCGTGCGAGCCGCGACGGCGCGATTTCGACATCTTCCAGTTCCGGCCTCGTCTTGCGTGACAGGCGCGGCAGGCGGCTTTCGCCCGGCGTTCGCGGCGCTGCATGCGCGGCGCGCGGGCGGCGGAGCCACCAGATGGCGAAGGCGATCGCGAGGAAGGCCAGGGTAAAGAGGACCAGCTTCAACGCGGCCGATTCGACCTGGTTCATCGCATATCTCCAAGGGGCGCGGCCGCCGTTTCGGCGCCGGGCCGGATGAATTTAGCGCATGGACCTAAACAGTTGGTAAGCGGGGATGGTCAGAGCCAGCCCGCGAGTTCGCGGCGCACCAGCGCTTCGATCATCGCCAATCCCGGTACGCCGGCGTTGAGGCAGGCGAGATAGGCGAAGCGTTTGCCGCCCGCGGCCTCGAACTGATGCTTGCCGCGGATCGCAAGCTCTTCGAGCGTTTCGAGGCAATCGGCGGCAAAGCCCGGCGCGAAGATGGCGACGCTCCGCCCTTCGCGACCCAATTGTTCGAGGCGCACATCGGTCGCGGGCTCGAGCCATTTGGCGCGGCCGAAACGCGACTGGAACGCGACCTCGACCGGGCGGCCGAGCGCGTCCGACAGCAGGCGCGCGGTCGCCTGGCACTGACAATGATAAGGATCGCCCAGATGCAACGTGCGCTCGGGCATGCCGTGAAAGCTCGCGAGCAGCACGTCGGGCGTGAAATCGAGCGCGGCAAGCCCGGCTTCGACCGATGTTTTCAACGCCTCCAGATAGGCAGGTTCGTCGTGATACGGGGGCACGAAGCGTAGCGCAGGTTGCCAGCGCAGCGTCTTCAGATGGTTGCCCACGGCATCGACCACCGTTGCCGTCGTTGCGGCGCAATATTGGGGGTAGAGCGGCGCGATCAGGATGCGTCGGCATCCTGCGGCGGTCAGCGCGTCGATCGCCGGACCGATTGCCGGCTGACCATAGCGCATGGCGTGGGCGACTATCGCCGCGTCGCCGAGCGCCGCCTGCAACGCCTCGCTCTGCGCGCGGGTGATCGCGGCAAGCGGTGACCCTTCGTCGGTCCACACCTGCGCATAGGCGTGCGCCGACTTTTTCGGGCGGGTGGTCAGGATGAGCCCACGCAGGATCGGCTGCCACAGGATTTGCGGGATTTCGACGACGCGTCGGTCCGACAGGAATTCGGCGAGGTAGCGCCGCACCGAGCGTGCATCGGGCGCGTCGGGTGTGCCGAGGTTGACGAGCAGTACGCCGATGCGCGGCGTCGCCAGGTGCGGATGGTCGGGCGGAAGGGTCACAGCGGATCCGCCGACAGGGGGATGCGGCGGATGCGGCGGCCGGTCGCGGCGAACATCGCGTTGGCGATTGCGGGCGCGACGACGGGTACCGCGATCTCGCCCAGCCCGCCGGGCTCACGGTCGCTGTCGACGAATTCCACGATGATCTGCGGCGTTTGCGACAGGTCGGGCAGCCCGAGCTGGCCGAATTTGCGCGCGGTCGCGATGCCGCCTTCATAGTCGGTGGTCGCGCCGACCGCGGCGGCGAGGCCGAAGACCAGCCCGCCCTCGATCTGCTGGCGCGCGACCGCCGGATTGACGAGGCGCCCGGCGTCGACGACCGCGACAAGCTGTTCGACCTGCAACCCCCGGTCGCTCTGCCGCGCGGTCGCCATCAGCGCGATATGGCTGCCACGCATTGTGTGACAGGCAAGTCCCTGCGCAGTGCCCGCGAGGCCGCCCTCCCATCCGCCGAGGCTGGTCGCGGTGAGCAGGCAGCGCGCGAGGAGCGGCGCGTTGCCGAGCATCGCCATGCGATAGGACAGCGCGTCGGTTCCGGCGCGCGCCGCCATTTCGTCGACGAAGCATTCGGTGAAAAAGGCGGTATAGCTGTCGGCGTTGCCGCGCCAGCGCCCGGTCGGCAGGCCGATGTCTGCGGGGCAATGATCGACCGCGCGGTGGCGGATGGCATAGCTTGATGCGGCGCCTTCGACCGCGGCGGCATCGGAATTGCCCGCCGCGGCGCGCTGCGCAATGTCGGCGGGCGCATTGTCGAACAGGCGCGCGCGCACCTCGTGGTTCGTCGGTGGCACCGCGATGCGCGTCACCAGCGCATCGATCCCCCCCGCGGCGTCGAGCGTCGCGGTCAGCTTTGCTCGCGCCGGCGCGCGCGGGGGCAGGCGCATGATCTCTTCGGCGCGCGACCATGCGAGCTGAACCGGGCGTTTGATTTGCAGCGCGATGATCGCCGCCTGCACCGCGACATTATGGTCGAGGCACGCGTCGAACGATCCGCCCGCCATCATCGGGAACAGCGTGACGTTCGCGGGCGCCAGCCCGGTCGCGCCGGCGATCGCGTCGCGGCACTGCGCGGGTGCCTGCGTCGCGACCCAAACCCGCAGGCCGCTGCCGTCGGGCGCCGCGGTGGCGGTGCGCGTTTCGATCGCCGCGTGGAGCGCGGGGGCGACGGCATATTCGGCCGCGACCTTCGTGCGCCCCTCCATCGCTTCGGCGACATCGCCTTCGCCCGAAATGCGATAGCCGTCGCCCTTCAGCGCGGCCCTCAGCGCCTTGTCGATCCGGTCCGACGAAATCGGCGTGCCCTCGGTCTCGAACACCGGCGCGAAGCGGTCGAGCGCGCGGTTCGCGGCCCACCAGTTGCGCGCGACCGCGGCGACCCAGCGCTCGTGTGTGACGACATGCAGCAGGCCGGGCGAGGCGAGCCCCTTCTTGCGGTCGATTCCCTTCAATCGCGTCGCGCCCAGCGGGCCTTGGCGGATCGCGGCAAACACCATGTCGGGCAGGCGGATGTCCCCTGCATAATTGGCCGACCCGTCGACCTTCGCCGGCAGGTCGAGCCGCGTGAGCTCCTTGCCGTAGAGCGGATCGGCGCTGCTCGCGCGGAAGACGGGTTCGGCGGGCGGCTCGAGCTGCGCCGCCGCGGCGGCGACATCGCCGAAGCGGAGTCGTTTCTTGCCGAAGGTGACGAAGCCGTCGTGGGTATCGCATTGTTCCCAGTCGGCGTCCCAGCGTTTTGCCGCCGCCATCATCAACAGCACGCGCGCCTGCGCCGCCGCGGCGCGGCACGGCCCCTCGAACATGCGCACCGACGAGCTGTTCGCGGTGAGCATTACCGCGTGGCGAACCGCCCATTCGCGGCGGGCCCAGCTGCGCACATCGGACACGAAATCGGGGACCACGGCGCGCGGCGTGAACACGGCGCTATCCTCATCGACGAGCAGCGTGTTGGTATAGAGCGGGTTGATCGGCGCGGTCTCGACCGCGATCGTGCGCCAGTCGGCGCCAAGTTCGTCGGCCATGATCTGCGGCAACAGCGTCGTGACGCCCTGGCCCATTTCGCATTGGGGGACGATCGCGCTGATATGCCCGTTATCGCCGATCTTCAGGAAGGCGTTGAAGATATGTTCGTCGGGCGCGGCGGTCAGGTTGGGCTGGTAATCGCGCGGCCACAGGCTCCACGCGATGGCAAGCCCGCCCGCCGCGGTCGCGCCGACCAGCATCTGGCGGCGGCTGACGTGCGGCAGGCGCGATTTGTTTTTCCCCACAGTGTCGCGAATGCCGGCCATGCCCGCTGCTGATAGTCGGCGCGAGTCGGTGAGGCAAAGGCTTTTGGAAGGCGCGTCCGCGCGGCGCGCGCGACTATTTCTCCGACAAGGCGAAGTCGACGCGCACCGACACCTGCGATTCGTTCACCCCGGGATTGAAGGGCGGCGCGGCCGATTGCGCGACAGCCCGGTTCGCCGCGGCGTCCATTTCGTAATAGGGCATCGGCGGGGCATTCTCGCCGCCGTCGCGGATCGTCAGCACGCGGTCGATCTTGAGCCCCGCGGCGCCCGCATAGGCGTCGGCGCGCGCCCGCGCGGCGCGATAGGCCGCTGCATAGGCCGATTTGGTCGCGGCCTCCTGATCGGAGACGCGCAGCGTCGGACCCGACAGGACGTTGGCGCCTGCCTCTGTCGTCGCGGCGACCGCTTCGCCCGCCTTGTCGACCGCACGCATCCGCACCTCGACCTGGTTGACCGCTTCATATTTGCCCTTGTTCGCGCCCCAGTCGATGCGGTTGACCGTGAGCTGGCGGGTCTGGAGGTCCTTGCCCGCGACCCCGAACGCCTTCAGCGCTTCGGTCACCTTCGTCATCGTTTCGTTGTTTTTCTGCGTGGCGGCTTCCGCCGACGGGGCGATCGTACTCACCCCGGCGGTGAAGCGCGCCTCGTCGGGCTTCGTTTCGGAGCGACCGGTCGCCGAGACCGACAGCAAGGTTTCGTCATGCCCGACCCCGCGCGGGTCGGGCGCCTTTTCGCTGCACGCGCCGAGCGCAAACAGCGGGACGAGCATAAGGGTCTGGCAGCGCATATTTTTCTCCCTTCGATGGCATGGCGGGCGAATCGGTTCCCTACCAGCCCCACGGGGCGGGCGGCGGCGTGACCGGCTTGGCATAGTCGAACGCGACGCGAAAATGCCGCCCCTGCCGGTCGAGGCCATAGGTGAAGCCCGTTCCGGTCGTTTCGACAGACCAGATGTTGGTCGTCGAAACGCTGCGGCCCGTGCGTTCGAACATCGCGATCGATTCGGCATCGACGGGAAAGGTCTGGCGTGTCGCCGTCCCGGCATCGGCGGTGTCGCCGCCATAAAGCGTGACCTCGTCGGGCTTGCCGTCGGCGTGGCGATGGTCGTGCTTCAGGCGAAGCCCTGTTGGCGTGCGGCTGATGATCCATGTGCGCGACCGATCCCAGCCGCCATCGGGGCCGAGTCTGTCGATATGGAAGGGGATTTCGATGCGGTCGGCGGTGCAATGGCGGATGTGCATCACCATCGCCTTGCCGCGCATCTCGGCATCGGCCTCCTGATCGCTCGCGAGGCGGCCGGCATAGGCCTTGCCGCAGCGGGCGGCGAGCGCGTCGAAAAAGGCGTCCTGCGGGTTCGCGTTCGTCGGCGTCGTTGCGCATCCTGCAAGCAGCGACGCGGCGAGCAGCGGTAGCGCAGCCCTCACTTGAGCAGGCCGAGGCGCGGGATTTCGATCTTCGGGCAACGGTCCATGACGACGGTCAGCCCGGCGGCATCGGCGCGTTTCGCCGCGGCTTCGTTGATCACCCCAAGCTGCATCCACACCGCCTTGGCGCCATGGACGATCGCCTCGTCGACCGCGGCGCCTGCGTCTTCGCTGTTGCGGAAGATGTCGACGAGCTCGGCGGGCGGCTCGACGTCGGCGAGCGTCGCAACGACCGGGGCACCGTGGATCGTCTTGCCGGCGTGCCCCGGATTGACCGCAATCACGTCATGGCCCTGGCCTACAAGAAAGGCGAGGACGCCGTTCGAAGCGCGGGCTGGATTGGGTGAAGCACCGACGATGGCGATACGGCGTTTTTGTCCGAGCAACTCGCGAATTTCGCCTTCGTCATTGATCACCATCATTTGCCCTTTCGTGCTTGCAGCCAGTCGGCCACCTTCGCCGCTATCGCATGGAATGGCTCGCCCGTGGGATCGGTTCCCGCCGCCGGGGGGACGCCGCCGTCGCTCGCGAGGCGGATACCCATCGACAGCGGCACGCGGCCGAGGAAGTCGAGCCCCATCGTACCTGCCGCGGCCTCGGCGCCGCCGCAGCCGAACGGGTCGCTGACCTCGCCGCAATGCGGGCAGGCATAGCCCGCCATATTCTCCACGAGACCGATGATCGGAACGTCGGCCTGCTCGAACAGGCTAACCGCGCGGGTCGCGTCCATCAGCGCGAGGTCCTGCGGGGTCGAGACGATCACCGCGCCCGCGGGCTTGTGGCGCTGGATCATCGTCAGCTGGACGTCGCCGGTGCCCGGCGGCAGGTCGACGACGAGCGTGTCGATATCGCCCCAGCTCGCGTCGACGAGCTGTTCGAGCGCCTTGCCCGCCATCGGTCCGCGCCACGCGATCGCCTGTCCGGGCGCCGCGATCTGCCCGGTCGAGAGCATCGGCACGCCATAAGCGTTGGGGACGGGCGCGAGCTTCGACCCGCGCGCTTCGGGCTTCACGCCTTCGCTGTCCATCAATCGAGGCTGCGAGGGGCCATAGATATCGGCGTCGACCAGCCCGACCTTCACGCCGAGGCGCCGCAGCGCGACCGCAAGGTTCGCGGCGAGGGTCGATTTGCCGACCCCGCCCTTGCCGCTGCCGACCGCGATGATCGTCATCGCCTTTTTCTCGGCCGTCATCGCGATGCGCACCTCGCGCACCCCCGCTTCGGCGAGCAGGCCGGCGCGCAGCTTGTCTTCGAGCGGTTTGCGGTCTTCGACGGCGAGTCCCGACACGTCGAGAACGACCGCGAGCAGACCCGAATCGTCGAGCAGGCGGAGGCCCGACGCGCGTCCTTCGCTGAGGTCGTCGGCGGCGGTGGTCAGGCGGGCGATATCGGCGCTTTGTTCGGTCATGTCCGCGCCAGATAGGCATGATTGGCCTGTTTGCCAGCCATTTTCGCGCGCACCCCCTGTTAATCGCGCCCGCCGACCCTATAAAAGCCTTATGAACGACAAGATTGACGGCAGCATGGGACGCCGCAGCCCGAGAGGATTGCGGCAATTTTTCCATCAGATCAGCCAGATGGCCAACAGCCCATGGGGCAATGGCCCGGGCAAGGGGGATGACGACGGAAAGGGCGACGGCAAGAAGCCCGGCCCGCGCAACCCGTGGGTGACCCCCGATCCCGCCGACCAGCGGCGCGGGCCAAAACCGCGCGGCCCCTCGGCGCTCGACGAACTGCTGCGCAAGGGGCGCGGCGGGTTCGGCGGCGGCGGCTCGGGCGGCAGCGGCCAGTTCAATTTCGGCGATTCGGCCAGGTTCTGGAAATGGGGCGTGGTCGGCGTAGCCGTCGCGTGGGTGCTCTTTTCCTCCTTCCACATCGTGCCGCCCGAAAAGGAAGGCGTGGTCACGCGTCTCGGCAGCTATTCGCGCACCGTCGGTCCCGGCGTGAAGCTGACCTGGCCGGCGCCGGTCGAGCGCATCCGGCTCGAAGACGTCCGCGCAATCCGCACGATGGCGGTCGGTTCGCCGAACGCGACCGACGAGAATTTCGTACTGACGCGCGACCAGAGCATTGTCGATCTCGCCTATGAGGTCCGCTGGTCGGTGCGCGATCCCGAACTCTTCTTCTTCCAGCTCGCCGATCCCGAAGGCACGATCCGTGAAGTCGCTGAAAGCGCGATGCGCGCGACGGTCGCGAACTTCGACCTTGTCCAGGCGATCGGCCCCGGCCGCGTCGAGATCGAGGCGCAGGTCCAGCAGCGCATGCAGGAACTGCTCAACCAATATCGCGCCGGCGTAATGATCCAGGGCATCGCGATCCGCCAGGTCGATCCGCCGAGCCAGGTCGACGAGGCGTTCAAGGAAGTCACCGCGGCGAGGCAGGAACGCGAATCGGCGATCAACCTCGCGCGCGCCTATCAGCAGCAGGTGCTCGAACGTGCCCGCGGCGACACCGCGGCGTTCGACAAGATTTACGAGCAGTACAAGCTGGCGCCCGGCGTGACCCGCCAGCGCCTCTATTATGAAACGATGGAGACGGTGTTGTCGAACGTCGACAAGACGATTGTCGAGGCACGCGGGGTGACCCCCTATCTGCCGCTGAATGAGGTGCAGAAGCGGGTCAAGGCGCCCGAAGTCACTGCGAAGGGAGGCGAATGATGAATTCGCTGTTCCAGAACCCGATGCGGCTGCTCTTTGGCGTCGTCGTCCTGCTCGTCATCCTGTCGCAATCGCTCGCGATCGTGCCCGAGGACAAGCAGGCGCTGATCCTGCGCTTCGGCGAGATCGAGCGGACGGTGAACCGCTACAAGCCGAACGAGGATTTCGGGCGCTCGGGCGCCGGTCTCGTCCTGCGCGTGCCGTTCACCGACGGTATCCAGTATATCGACAAGCGCATTCTCGGCGTGAACATGGAGCGCCAGCAGGTGCTCTCGACCGACCAGCAGCGCTTGCAGGTCGACGCCTTCGCGCGCTTCCGCATCACCAACCCGGTGCGCATGTACACCGCGATCCGCACCGAGGATAAATTGCAGGCGCAGCTTGCGACGATCCTCGGCTCGTCGCTGCGCAACGAACTGGGCAAGCGGACGTTCGCGACCTTGCTGTCGCCCGAACGCGGCGCAGTGATGGACAATATCCAGGTCGCGCTGAACCGCGAGGCGAACAAATATGGCGCCGAGATCATCGACGTCCGGATCAAGCGCGCCGACCTTCCCGAAGGCGCGACGCTCGAGGCGGCGTACAACCGCATGCGCACCGCGCGCCAGCAGGAGGCGATCTCGATCCGTGCCGAAGGGCAGAAGGAAGCGCAGATCATCCGCGGCGGCGCCGACGGCGAAGCGGCGCGCATCTATGCGGCGAGCTTTGGCAAGGACCCCGACTTCTATGACTTCTACCGCGCGATGCAGAGCTATCGGCAGACCTTCCTTGGGGAAAACAACCAGGGCGGGACGTCGATCATCATGTCGGCGGACAATGAATATCTGAAGCGTTTCCGCGGCAATTGAGGAGGTCGCGGCGGGCGGACGGTCCGATGAACGGGATATGCAAGCGCCGTTCATGTTCAAATACCGTTCAGCCAGTCCGCCGCAGACCGCCGCAGCCGGGGTAAATTGAGTTTTTCGAGAACGAAGAGGATTTCCGATCGTGCGTTATGTTTATGGCATCACTTCGGCCTTGCTGGCGGGTGGCACCGCGCTGGCGCTGGTCACCCAGTCTCCCGTCGGCGCGCAGGTCGCGCAGAATGAACAGAGCGAAATCGCCAAGGCCGTGCCGCGTTCGGGTGCACCCGAAAGCTTCGCCGACCTCGTCGAACAGCTGCAGCCCGCGGTGGTCAACATCTCGACCAAGCAGGAGGTCACGCTTGGCGTCCGGCTGAATCCCTTTGCCGGGACGCGCGAGCCGATCACGCAGGAGCAGCAGGGCGGCGGGTCGGGCTTCCTGATCTCGGCCGACGGCTATATCGTCACCAACAACCACGTCATTTCGGGCGGCCCGCGCGGCGAGGCCGTCAACCAGGTTACCGTGACGCTGACCAACCAGAAAGAATATAAGGCGACGATCGTCGGCCGCGACGTCGCGTCCGACCTTGCGCTGCTCAAGATCGACGCGAGCGGCCTGCCGTTCGTGAAGTTCGCCGACAGCAGCACCGCGCGCGTCGGCGACTGGGTGGTGGCGATCGGCAACCCGCTCGGTCTCGGTTCGACGGTGACCGCGGGCATCATCTCGGCGGTGCAGCGCAACATCGGGCAGGGCGGCGCCTATGACCGCTATATCCAGACCGATACCGCGATCAACCGCGGCAATTCGGGTGGCCCGCTGTTCGACCTGCAGGGCAATGTCGTCGGCATCAACAATATGCTGATCTCGCCCGTCGGCGCGAACATCGGCGTCAATTTCGCCATCCCCGCCGACGCGGCGATCCCGGTGATCAACGCACTGCGCGCCGGCGAAAAAGTCCAGCGCGGCTATCTGGGTATCGGCATCGCGCCGGTCGACGAGGATCTGGCGGCGGCGCTCGGCCTGCCGAAGGACCGCGGCGAGTTCATCCAGCGCGTCGAACCCGGACAGGCGGGCGAAAAGGCCGGGCTGAAGCGCGGCGACGTCGTGACCAAGGTCAACGGTAAGGACGTCACGCCGCAGCAGACCTTGTCGTACATCGTGTCGAACACCAAGCCGGGCACGCGCATCCCGCTCGAAATCATCCGCGACGGCAAGGCGATGACGATCCAGACGCTCGTCGGCACCCGTCCGCCCGAAGAGGAACTGGCGGGCAGCAACTTCGATCCCGAGGCTGAACAGGCCGAACCCGAAGATGCGACCGGCGCCGCCGACAAGGCGATCCAGAACGAACTCGGCCTGTCGGTGCAGGCGGTGACCCCCGATATCGCACGCGCGGTGGGTGTCGATGCCGGGACCAAGGGTCTCGTGATCGGCGCCGCGTCGGCGAGCAGCGACGCGGGCCGCAAGGGCCTGCGCCGCGGCGACGTGATCCTCAGCGCGAACCGGACGCCGGTGACGACGGCCGAGGCGCTGGCCAAGGCGGTTGCCGATGCGAAGAAGGCGGGCCGCGATGCGGTCCTGCTCGAAATCCTGCGTCGCGGCGGCCCGTCGGCTTTTGTCGCGATCCGCGTGAAATAAGCTCCGGCCCTTTCCGGCCGGGACAGGGGCGCCGCGACCTTCGGGTCCGGCGCCCTTTTCATTTGCGCGCCGTTGCCGATGTTCATATTATGTTCGCATAACATCGAGTCGGGAGAATGATGATGATTGGCTATGTGACGCTGGGGACGAAGGATCTGGCGAAGGCGGCCGCCTTCTATGACGCGATCGCCGCCGAACTCGAAACGCCGCGGATGATGGAATATGAAACCTTCATCGCATGGGGCAAGCCCGACGGCGGCGCGGGGATCGGGCTGACCAAGCCGTTCGACGGCAACGATGCGACTGTCGGTAACGGCGTGATGGTCGCGCTGCAGGCGAAGGACAAGGACCAGGTCCACCGCCTCTATGACATCGCTCTGGCCAACGGTGGGACGTGCGAAGGCCCCCCGGGACCGCGCGGCGAGGGATTCTACGCTGGCTATTTCCGCGATCCCGACGGCAACAAGCTCAACGCCTTCATCATGGGGTGAACCGCCTGAGGCCTGTCGACTTTGGGGCGGAGAGCGGTCGTTCACTCACCGTCTCTCGTCATCCCGGACTTGATCCGGGGTGACGATGATGGAGAGGTCCGCTTCCGGTCGCTGGCCTGTTTGCCGATTGCCTGACCTGCCCCTCCGCTCTAACCTCCTCCGGACTATCAATGGAGGACAACGGGTGAGCGACGGCAGCACGGCAAGCGAAATCTATATCGGCCTCGGCGGCGGCGGAGCGGCGGACGGTCCGCGCCAGTCGCTCGTGCTGAAGCGTGCGAACCGCCACGGGCTGATCGCGGGCGCCACCGGCACCGGCAAGACGGTGACCTTGCAGGGACTCGCCGAAGGGTTTTCGGCCGTTGGCGTCCCGGTCTTTGTCGCCGATGTGAAGGGTGACCTTGCCGGCATGGCGATGGCGGGCAGCCCGACCGCAAAGACGCACGAGATTTTCGCCGCGCGCGCCGCCGAGATCGGTGACAGCGACTGGGCGTATCGTGACAATCCGGTGATCTTCTGGGACCTGTTCGGCGAGCAGGGGCATCCCATCCGCACGACGATTTCGGAAATGGGGCCGCTGCTGCTCGCGCGGCTGATGGGGCTCAACGAAGTGCAGGAGGGCGTGCTCGCGATCGCCTTCCGCGTCGCCGACGAACAGAATCTGCTGCTGCTCGACCTCGGCGACCTGCAGGCGATGCTCGCCTGGTGCGCCGAAAATGCCGACGAGCTCACCACAAAATATGGCAATGTGTCGAAGGCCACCGTCGGCACGATCCAGCGCCAGCTGCTCACCCTCGAAAGCCAGGGCGGCGACCATTTCTTCGGCGAGCCCGCGCTCGATATCCAAGACATGATCCGCACCGACGAGAGCGGCCGCGGCTATGTGAATATCCTCGCCGCCGACAAGCTGATGGCGAGCCCGAAGCTTTATGCGACCTTCCTGCTCTGGCTGCTGTCGGAGATGTTCGAGACGCTTCCCGAGGTCGGCGACCCCGACAAGCCGAAGCTCGTCTTCTTCTTCGACGAGGCGCATCTGCTGTTCGACGACGCCCCGCCGGCGCTGACCGACAAGATCGAACAGGTCGTGCGCCTGATTCGCTCGAAGGGCGTCGGCGTCTATTTCGTCACGCAAAACCCGATCGACATTCCCGAGGATGTGGCGGGCCAGCTCGGCAACCGCGTCCAGCACGCGCTGCGCGCCTTCACCCCGCGCGACCAGAAAGCGGTGAAGGCCGCCGCCGAAACCTTCCGCCCCAACCCCAAGGTCGACGTCGCGCGCGAGATTACCGAACTCAAGGTCGGCGAGGCGCTGGTCTCGTTGCTGATGGCCGATGGCGCGCCGTCGCCCGTCGAACGCACCTTGATCAAGCCGCCCTGTTCGCGCGCCGGCCCGCTCGACGCCAAGGAACGCGCGATTATCAAGTCGATCTCGCCTGTCGCCGACAAATATGACACGCCGGTCAATCGCGAGAGCGCCGAGGAACTGCTCGCCGCCAAAGCCGAGCAGGCACAGGCGGCCGCGGTCGAGGCGAAGGCGCAGGTCGAGGCCGACAAGCAGGCGGCGATCGCCGCGAAGGAAGAGGCGAAGCGCAAAGTCGCCGAGGAGAAAGAGCGGCTGCGGCTCGAAAAGGCGGCGGCGCGCGAGGCGGCGAAGCCGAGTTTCACCGACAAGATGGTGCAATCTGCGGCGCGCTCGGCGGCGACGAGCCTCGGCCGGCAGGTCGCGGGCAAGTTCGGCGGCCAGCTGATGCGGGGCATATTGGGCAGCCTGTTCAAATGACCGGCGCCCCGGCGATGGAGGCGAGCCTTGCCGCCGTCGCCGACGCGGGTATCGATATCCGCCACGCGCTGTTCGACCGCTTCTTCGCCGCCTATCCCGAACGACGCGCGAGTTTCATGGTCGTCGACGCCTCGTCGCGTCGGATGACCGACGAGACGTTGCAGATGATGTACGGTCTGGCCAAAGGCGAAAGCTGGGTGTGGCCGCTGGTCACCGAGCTGGTGCATACCCACCGTGCCTATGGACCGCTGCCGATCGCCGAATATGACGCCTTCATCGACATGACGGTCGCCGAACTGGGCGTGGCGGCCGGCGCGGCGTGGACGAGCGAATGCGCCGCCGCCTGGGCCGGGCAGGCCGAGGCGCTGAAGGCGATGATTCGCCGGGCGCGTGCCGAATGGCAGGCGGCGCTGCCCGACCCCGCGACGGCGGTCTGAACTGCTGTTTCTGACGGCTCGACTCGGGCGCCGAATTGCGGCAGCTTCGTTTCATGACAAAACCTATATTGCCCGGAGAGGTCGCCGCCGCTGTCGTCAATCCCGCCGCCTACGGCGCATGGGATCCGCTGCACGAACAGCTTGCCTGGGCGCGCGCCAATGTGCCGCTTGGTATCGCGGAGAATCACGATCACGACCCCTTCTGGCTCGTCACGCGGCACGCCGACATCATGGCGATCAGCCGCGATCCGCAGCGCTTTGCGAACGGCATCCGGCCGACGGTGCTGACCAATCGCGACGGCGAGGCGCTGGCCCGCGCGGCGACGCCGAACAATGACGGGCATCTGATCCGTTCGCTGGTCCAGATGGATGCGCCCGATCATATGAAATACCGGCTGCTGACGCAGAGCTGGTTCATGCCCAAGAATCTGAAGATCGTCGAAGAGCGCATCCGCCAGATCGCGCGCGAGACGGTCGATCATATGCTCGAGACGGGCGGGACATGCGATTTCGCGCGCGACGTCGCGGCGCATTATCCGCTGCGCGTCATCATGGACATATTGGGCGTCCCACCCGAAGACGAGCCGCGGATGCTGATGCTGACGCAGCAATTGTTCGGCCCGACCGACCCCGAACTGAACCGCAGCCGCGAGGCGATCACCAGCGCCGAGCAGGCGATCGCGATGCTCAACTATGTCATCGCCGATTTCGAAAATTATTTCGGTACGCTCACCGCCGATCGCCGCGCCAACCCGCGCGAAGACATCGCGACGGTCATTGCGAACGCCATGGTCGGCGGCGAACAGATCCCCGACCGCGAACTCGCCGGCTATTATATGATCATCGCGACCGCGGGGCACGATACGACGAGTGCGTCGACAGCGGGTGCGATCATGGAACTCGCGAAGAATCCCGCGCTGTTCGAGCGCTTTCGCAGCGCGACAAGCGACAAGGCGGGGCTGATCGAGGAAGCGATTCGCTGGACCACCCCGGTCCAGCATTTCATGCGCAGCGCCAGGCAAGATGTGGAAATCGGCGGACAGACGATCCGCGAAGGCGACTGGCTGATGCTCAACTATGTTTCGGGCAACCGCGACGAGGACGTGTTTGGCGATCCCTTCGCCTTCGATCCCGATCGCGAAAAGAACCAGCAGATCGCGTTCGGCTTCGGCGCGCATGTCTGCCTCGGCCAGCATCTCGCGCGGATGGAGATGCGCATATTGATGGAAGAGTTGCTGCCCCGGCTTAAAAGCCTCGACCTCGCGGGCGCGCCGGCGCGCGTCGAATCGGTTTTCGTCGGCGGGCTCAAACGCCTGCCGATCCGGTTCGAGGCGGCATAGGCGATACGCCGGTCATCACGCGCGGCGTACCGCCCGCAAAAAATGGAACAAAGTCCGCGTTCGCCGCGTTTCCCGGCGGCTTGCTGAAAGGACTTCGTCATGAATCTTTGGAAAAAGGCCGCGGTTTCAATCGCCGCGACTTCGATGACCCTCTCGCCGGTGGCTGCCTTGGCCGCGCCGACCATGGGGGATGCTAGCGCTGTATCGATTACCGAAGGGCAGAATGAACTCGAAGGCGCAAGCTGGATCGCGATCGTGCTCGGCCTTGCGATCATCGGTGGCGGCATCTGGCTGCTCGTCGATGACGATGGCGACGACGACCCGGTTAGCCCGTAAGTTCGAGAATGCTGCGGAACGGCGCCCTCCCGACGCGGAGGCGCCTTTCGCTTACGCCTTTTCGCCCGGGAAAAAGCGCGCGATGACATCGCTCGCAAGCCGTGCGGGTCGCATCGTTTCGGCGTCGATGCAACACCAGCTCGACTTCACTTCGGCGAGCACCTCCTCGCCGCGCTTGATGATCGTCTCGTAAAAGGCGCGCGCGCCCTGCACTTTTTCGAGGATGACGGTCGCGATGACCTGATCGTCGAGAAACGCCGGACGGCGATAGGTGATCTCGTGCTTCAGTGCGACCCACAGATGCGCCGCAACCGCGTCGGGCGGCGCGATATGCCGCCAGTGCGCGAGCACCGCTTCCTGCACCCAGCTCAGGTAATGGGCGTTGTTGACATGCCCCATGAAATCGATCTGGTCGGCGCCGACTTTGATGTCGTGGTCGTGCGGAAGCGAGGCTGCGGTCATATCGCTGACACTAATGTCAATATTTTGTGACGGAAAGATGAATCTTTCAGCCGCGCCCGCGATAGGGGGCGACCCCCTGATCGGGAAGCCACAATCCCTCGGGGGGCGCGCCCGATTGCCAGAAAACGTCGATCGGAATGCCGCCGCGCGGATACCAGTAACCGCCGATGCGCAGCCAGCGCGGCTGCATCTCGTCGAACAGCCGGCGGCCGATTCCGACGGTGCAATCCTCGTGGAAACCCGCATGGTTGCGGAAAGACCCGAGGAAGAGCTTCAAGCTCTTCGATTCGACGATCGTTTCGCCGGGGGCATAATCGATCACGAGATGCGCGAAATCGGGCTGGCCGGTCACCGGACAGAGCGAGGTGAATTCGGGCGCGGCGAAGCGAACGAGATAGAGATCGCCGGCGCGCGGATTGGGGACATAGTCGAGCACCGCGGCTTCGGGCGCGGCAGGAAGTTCGCTCGATTGGCCGAGATGTTTCGGCGCGAGCGGTGTGGGGCTGGAATCGGTCATGGAAAGCCTCTAGTGCGCAGCGCAGCCGATGTCACCGACCTCGTTGGGCGGCGCGGCCGGGTTCAGCGCCAATTCAGCGGCGCCGGACCAGGATTCATGGTTCGGGATCGCGGAAACAGAATGATCAAGAGGAAGATGGGGCAGGCAGGCAGGGCGGCGTCGCCGCTGATGGCACTCGCGCTGTTGCTGGCGGGTGCGGCGCCCGCGTTCGCGCAGGATACGCCCGCGCCCTCTTCGTCACGCCCGCTCGACTTCCGCCTGCCGCCGCCCACCGACGACAACCGCGCGCCCGGCGTACAGGGGCCGTCGGACAATGGTTTGCCGCCGGTCGCGCCCGGCGAACGGCGCGGCCAGCCCACCCCGACGCCCGCGCCGGCACCGATCCAGCCCGCGACGCCGCCGCGCGTGACCCCCACGCAGCCGGTGACGGCGACGACGCCCGCTCCGGCCCCTGCACGCCGCGATACGCCGGCAACGCCGCGCCCGGCATCGCCCGACGCCGCGACACAGGCTGCGCCCGTCACGACCGGTAACCCCGCGCTGCCGCCGCCGGAGACGGTGGCTCCGGCCGCATCCCCCGCGACCGAAGCGCCGCCCGTGGCTGCTTCCGACGACACGCTGGCCGCCGCCGCGCCTGCAAGCGCGCCGTCGGGCACGCCGATCTGGGCCTGGGCGCTCGCCGCGCTGGCCGCGCTCGGCGCGGGTTACTGGTACTGGCGCCGCCGTTCGGCCTTGGCCGGCCCATCGATTGACGAAGCGGACGAAGCACCGCGTCCCGCCGCCCCGGCGCCCGCAACGCGCGCCGCCGCGCCGAAGCCCGCCGCACCGGCGCGCCCGGCGCCGCCGCAGCCCGCGCCCGTCACGCCGCTCGAACCGCGCGCGGCATCGCCGCTCGTCACCCGTCCGGCGGGGGAGAAGCGCGCGGTCGTCGGCATGGCGCTCGACATTCGCAGCATCCGCTTCGCCGCCGATCATGTCGCGGTGGGTTTTGCGCTCAACCTCCTCAACCAGGGCACGGTGGCCGCCACCGGGCTGATGGTCCGCATCGCGCTGAACCAGGGGTCGGCGATGCCCGAAGCGGTGCTCGGCCGCTTTTTCGATGGCGCGGGCGGAAGCGTCCTGCGCGACGACATTATGCTTGCGCCGGGCGCGGGCGAGGAATTGTCGACCGAAGTCATGCTGCCGCGCGCGGCGATCGAGCCGCTGATGATCGGTGGCAAGCCGATGCTGGTCCCCGTGATCGCATTCGACGTCACCTATCATTGGGACGGCGAGGGCGAGGCGTTCGGCCAGAATGCCGGCAGTTTCGTTCTTGGCCGCGAACAGGGTGCGAGCGGCAGCGAAAAGCTGGCGCCGCTGCCGCTCGACCGCGCCGCCTATGCCGTCGATCGCCCCGGCGCGCGCGCGACGGCGATCAAGCGCAGCTTGTAACCTGGCCCAAAAAGGCACTGGTTTTTTGTTGCGGTGCAGCATCGGCTGGGGCAGGACTGACCATGCTTGAAAAAGCACAGGTGGGGGCATAGGCTGACTATTCCCCGGAAAGACAGAAGCCACAGCAGGATGGCCGGGCGAGGGACAGGCAAACATGTTCCCGAACGGTCGCAACAGGAGCATGACATGGACGCCTTGGTCTCAACCGACTGGCTGGAACGCGAACTGGGGGCATCGGACCTGCGGGTCGTCGATGCGACGAAATTCCTTGCCGACGCAGGCCGCGATGCGCGCGCCGAATATGAGGCGGGGCATATCCCCGGCGCGGTCTTCATGGACCTGGCCGAACTGACCGACGCGTCGAACGCCGTCGACAATATGGCGCCGCCCGCCGAAAAATTCGCCAGCCGCATGCAGTCGCTCGGCCTCGGCGACGGCAGCCGCATCGTGCTCTACGACGACAGTCCGCTGAAGAGCGCGGCGCGTGCCTGGTGGCTGCTCAAACTGTTTGGCGCGCACGATGTCGCGCTGCTCGACGGCGGCCTCGCCAAGTGGAAAGCCGAAGGCCGCGCGCTCGAAATGGGCAAGCAGACGCTGCGCCACCGCCACTTCACCGTGTGGCGCGATGCCAAGGCGGTGCGCACGAAGGACCAGATGCTCGCGAACGTCGACAGCGGCGCCGAACAGGTCGTCGACGCCCGTCCCGCCGCGCGCTTTACCGGCGAGGAACGCGATCCGCGTCCCGGCCTTGCTCCCGGCCATATCCCGGCCTCGCGCAGCCTGCCGCACAGCCAGCTGTTCAACGCCGACGGCACCTGGAAACAGGGTGACGAACTCAAGGCCGTCTTCGACGCCGCCGGGGTCGACCTCGACAAGCCGCTCGTCACGACCTGCGGCAGCGGCATGACCGCGACCGTCGTCGCATTCGGCGCGCACCTGCTCGGCAAGGACGATGTCGCGGTCTACGACGGCAGCTGGATCGAATGGGGCGCCGATCCGGCGACGCCCAAGGCCACCGGCGCGGCCTGATCCGCGCAGTGGCTGGTTCGAGCGACAAGGACAGCGACAGCCTTCGCCTTGCAACGAAACTCGTGCAGGGCGGACGGCGGCCCGAATGGACCGGCGATCCGCGCCTCGGCGGCGGGGTCGTCAACCCGCCCGTGTGGCGTGCCTCGACGATTCTTTACGACAATATCGCCGACCTGAAGGCGCGCGGTCACGCGACGCACGACAAACTCTATTATGGCCGCCGCGGCACCCCGACCGTCTGGGCGCTCGCCGACGCGTTGACGGAAATGGAGCCGGGGGCCGAAGGCACCTTGCTCTATCCGTCGGGGGTCGCCGCCAATTCGGCGGGCCTGCTCGCGCTGCTGTCGCCGGGCGATCATTTGTTGATGGTCGACAGCGCCTATGAACCGACGCGCGCCTTCTGCAACGGGATGCTTGCGCGGCTGGGCGTCGAGACGACCTATTATGACCCGCTCGTCGGCGGCGGGATCGGCGACCTGATTCGGCCCGAAACGAAGCTGATCTTTCTCGAATCGCCGGGCAGCCTGACCTTCGAGGTGCAGGATATTCCCGCGATCACGGCAATCGCGCGGGCGCGGGGCGTGCTGACGATGCTCGACAATACCTGGGCGACGCCGTTGCTGTTCCCGGCGCTCGCGCATGGCGTCGACGTGACGATGATGAGCCTCACCAAATATGTCGGCGGGCACAGCGACGCGATGATGGGCTCGCTGACTGCGACCAGGGCGGTGTGGCCCAAGCTCCGGAGCGCGTCCTATCAGCTCGGGCAGGCGGTTTCGCCCGACGATTGCGCGCTGATGCTGCGCGGGCTGCGCACGCTCGACGTGCGGATGCAGCGGCATGGCGAGAGCGGCCTCGCGGTCGCGAACTGGCTCGCAGCGCGCCCCGAGGTCGGCCGCGTGCTCCACCCCGCGCTGCCCGGCGATCGGGGCCATGCGATCTGGGCGCGCGATTTTACCGGTACCAGCGGGCTGTTCGGCTTCACGCTGCAGGGCGTCGACGAGGCGGCGCGGACGCGCTTTATCGATTCGCTGACGCATTTCGGCATCGGCTTCAGCTGGGGCGGTTATGAAAGCCTTGTCGTGCCGAGCGATCCGGCGTCGATTCGCACCGCGGCCGCGTGGACCGAGGCCGACCCGCTCGTCCGTCTGTCGATCGGGCTTGAGGATGCCGCCGACCTGATCGCCGATCTCGAACGCGGCTTTGCCGCGATGGCGGGATGAGCCGCATGGACGGGCTGCCCGACGGCGTCCTCCGCACAATCGAGGTGCTGAAGGCGATCGGGATCGATGTGGGTTCGTACCGCCTGTCGCTTTACGGGCTGTTCTCGACGATTGTCGTCGCGGTGCTGCTGTACCTGTCGGTGCGCGTCATCCTGCGCTCGATCAAATGGCTCCTCCGTCGCAACACCCAAATCGATGCGACGCAGCGGCTGCTCGCCGAAAAGCTGATCGCGATCGCGCTGTTCGTCTTTGCGCTGCTGTTCGGCATCGACCTCCTCGGTATCGACCTCACCGCGCTTGCGGTCTTTTCGGGCGCCGCCGGCCTCGCCATCGGCTTCGGCCTCCAGAAAACCGTGGGCAACCTGATCGCCGGGATCATCCTGCTGATGGACCGATCGATCAAGCCGGGCGACATCATTGTCGTCGGCGACGGCAGTTCGATGGGCGGTTCCGCGCTGCCGGGCGGGGTGCCCAATGTCGGGCGCGTCGCCAAGATCGGCGTGCGCGCGGTCAACGTCATCACGCGCGACGGCAAGAAGCATCTGATCCCGAACGAGCTTCTGATGACGCAGCCGGTCGAGAACTGGAGCTACGCAAGCCCCGAGGTGCGTGTGCGGATGCGCATCCCGGTCGGATATGACTGCGACCTGCGCCTCGCGCAGCGATTGATCGCCGAAACCGCGAAGGAAAATCCCCGCATCCTCAACGAACCCGAACCGGCCGTATGGATCACGGCGTTCGGCGAGCGCGCGGTCGAGCACGAACTGCGCTACTGGATTTCGGATCCCGAGGCGGGGCTCGGCAACATCCAGGGCGAGGTGTTTCTGGGGATCTGGGACCGCTTCAAGGAAGCGGGGATTCGTATCCCCTATCCGCGAACCGACGTGCGGATCGTCGGGGCGCCGGACGAAGGCCCGGCGCCCGCCGACGTAAATTAGAAGCCGACCTTCTTCGCGCGCTCGATGCACTCGACGATGATGCGCTTCGCGTCGTCGACGTCGCCCCAGCCGTTGAGCTTCGCCCATTTGCCGGGTTCGAGATCCTTATAGTGGGTGAAGAAATGCTCGATCTGCTGGAGCACGATTTCGGGCATGTCCTTGTAGCTCGCGACCTTGTCGTAATAGGGGAAGGTCTTGTTGACGGGGACGCACAGCAGCTTCTCGTCGCCGCCGGCATCGTCTTCCATCATCAGCACGCCGATCGGACGGCATTTGACCACCGCGCCCGCGACGATCGGCGAGCGCGCCACGACGAGCGCGTCGAGGGGATCGCCGTCTTCGCCCAACGTGTGGGGAACGAAGCCGTAATTGGCGGGATAGCGCATCGGCGTGTGCAGGAAACGGTCGACGAACAGCGCGCCCGATGCCTTGTCGAATTCATATTTCACCGGTTCGCCGCCGATCGGCACTTCGATCAGGACATTCAGGCTGTCGGGCGGGCTGTCGCCGGCGGGAATCAGGTCGATACGCATGGGAGATCCTTTTGTGTTTTTGAATCGCGCGCGCCTTTAGCGCCCCAAAGAGCCAAAAGTCGAGGGCGTCGGTCGAGGTGGTGCCGCCTCGCGCTTGCGTAAGCCGAGCCTAGAGTGCGCGGCGCGGCGTCAGCAGCCGGTCGAACCAGTCGGGGCCGCTCGCGGTTTTTTCGAGGTGCGGCCAGCGCAGCCCGCCGTGATAGGCGATCTCGATCTGGCGATAGCGGCCGCCGCGTTCGACGAGCAGGCGCACCGGGGTCTTGCCGTCGGTCGCCGTGCGAATCGCGCTTTCGATCCGCTCACGGCTGTAGCTCAGCCCCTCGACCGCCACGATCTTGGTGCCGTTGATGATATCGGCCTTGAACGCCGGACCGTCCCACAGGATGCCCGTTGCGACGCCATCCTTGTCGATCGACATCCCCAGCGAATGCGTCAGGTCGGCGTTTTTCGCCTGCGCCATGCGGTCGCGGTCATAGGCGTTCGGCGCGTCGCGCCAGACGAGGCGGTATCCCGCGCGCTCGATGCCGCCGACGGGCGCGGGGCGCCCCGGGGCCTGGAGTCGTTCGCGCAGGAAATTGGCCCAGTCATAGGGATGGACGGCGTTCAGCGCCGCGACGACATCGTCGAAATCATAGGTGTCCTGCCCCCAGTCGCCCTCGCGCCCGCCGAAAAAGGCGCGCGCGAAATCATCGAGACTTCGCGCATTGTTCGTCGCCTGACGAATCAGCATGTCGGCCTCCAGCCAGACGAGCGATCCTTCGTTGTAATAATCCTCGCTCCGCGACCAGCTTGCGAAGGGCTTGGGCTTGCGCGCCGCGATGATCGGGTCGAGCGTCGTGTCCTCGACCGACCGCCACAGCCGCCCCGGCTGGACGCTGTAGTTGCCGGCGTTCGTCGCCCATTCGGCGAGGATCATCTCCTTCGACTGCATCCCCGACCGTCCCGCGAGGACGAGGTCCCAGAAGCTCGTCTGGCCTTCGTAAACCCACAGCAGATTGTCCTGCATCGGCGTACGGAAATCGGGCGTCCACATCTTGTCGGGGCGGCGGTATTTGCCGTTCCAGCTGTGCGTCAGTTCGTGCGGGAGCAGCCCGCGCTCGCTGTCATTGTCGTTCCATTTCGTGAAATAGTCGGGATTGCGGCTGTTCTCGCTGCTGCGATGATGTTCGAGCCCGATGCCGCCGAGTTCGTCGGTCAGCGCGAGCAGGAATTCATAGCGGTCGAAATGGCGCACCCCGAACAGGGCAACCGCTTCGGAGACGAGCGCGGCGTGGCGCGCGATATGATCGGGGCTGGCCTCGAGATATTTGGGCTCGTCGGCGACGACGTTGAGCGTCACCTTGTTGCCGAGATCCCATTTGCGGAAATATTTGCCGGCGAACATCGGACTGTCGACGAGCACCTCGTAATTGGTGGGCGCGAAGCTGTAGCGGTTGCCCGAAACCTTGAGCCCGTCGAGCGCCGACGCGCCGGTCCAGCCGTCGGGCAGCGTGACTTCGAGCTGCACCGGAATATTGCGGGTGAAATAGCCCGCCGGATAGAGGCTCACCTGTTCCCATTGCAGGTTCATCATCGACGGCGTGACGACGACGCGGCCTTCGCTCGTCCGTGTGGGCGAGAGAAAGTCGAAGGCGACGTCGATGCTTTTCGTGCCCGCGGGCACGTCGATGTCAAAGGCGTAGACGTCGGTCGGCTGGCGCGTCCAGGATAGCGGCTTGCCGCCCGCGCTGGGCCGGAAGCCCGCCATTTCGGCGATCGCGCCGCGCGGTGCGTGCTTGCCGGGTAGCCATTCGGGATAGAGCAAGGTCAGCTTGCCCGATCGGGCGACGGGGATCGTCTGGCGGACGTGAAAGATGCCGCGCGCAAAGTCGGTCGCATCGACCTTCAATATCATCGTACCCGGATAGGACTTGTCGGACGGCAGCGGGATGGTGTGCGGCTGGACGACCGGCTGCGGGCGGCTGTTGCCGTCCTGGGCGATGGCGGGCGAAAAGACGATGGGGGCGACGATGACGGCCGCTGCGACGAACAGTGCTTTTTTCATGACGCTTCTCTGCCGCCAAATGCTGCGAAGGTCCAGCGACGCCTCTGCAAGCGCGCTTTGCCTTTCGACGAAAAACCATTAGACGCGCGGCGCATGAGCAAGGACAAATCCGCGAAGATCCCGACGCCGCAGGCCGTGCGCGGCACCCAGGACATGCTCGGCGATTTCGCCGACCGTTTTGCGCATGTCGTCGAGACATTCGAACGCGTGCGCCGCCTCTATGGCTACAAGCGCATCGAGGTGCCGGTGATCGAGCCGACCGCGGTGTTCGCGCGCTCGCTTGGCGAGACCACCGACGTCGTGTCGAAGGAAATGTATTCGTTCGACGATCGCGGCGGCGAATCGGTCACGCTGCGCCCCGAATTCACCGCGGGAATCGCGCGCGCCTATATCACCAACGGCTGGCAGCAGTTCGCGCCGCTGAAGGTCGCGACGCACGGGCCCTTGTTCCGCTACGAACGTCCGCAAAAGGGGCGCTATCGCCAGTTCCACCAGCTCGACGCCGAAGTGCTCGGCAGCGGCAGCCCGCTCGCGGATGCCGAACTGCTCGTCTTTGCCGACCAGCTCCTGAAAGAGTTCGGCATATCGGAAGGCGTGACGCTGACGCTTAACACGCTCGGCGATGCCGAAAGCCGCGACGCCTGGCGCGCCGCACTCGTCGAGCATTTCGAAGCGCATCGCGGTGAGCTGTCGGAGGACAGCCTCGCGCGGCTCGACAAGAATCCGCTGCGCATCCTCGACAGCAAGGATCCGAAGGACCGCCCGATCGCCGACAGCGCGCCCGATATCGACGCGTTTCTCACCGGCGAAGCGCAGGATTTCTTCGGCGCAGTGACCGCGGGCCTCGACGCCGCGGGCGTCGCTTGGGAGCGCAACGCGCGGCTCGTGCGCGGGCTCGACTATTATCGCCACACCGCGTTCGAATTCGTCACCGACCGGCTGGGCGCGCAGGGCACGGTGCTCGGCGGCGGACGTTATGACGGGCTGATCGAGAATCTCGGCGGTCCGCCCACCCCGGCGGTCGGCTGGGCAGCGGGGATCGAGCGGCTCGCGATGCTGCTGGCCGACGATGTCATCGACAACCGGCTCGACGCCGTGATCGCGGTCGAGGACGATAGCCAGCTCGCGCTCGCGATGAAGGCCTTGGCGGCACTCCGCAACGGCGGCTTTGCGGCCGAAATCGTGGCGAGCGGTTCGCCGCGCAAGCGCTTCGACAAGGCGGCGAAGATTCCCGCGCACGCGCTGGTGTCGGTCGGCACGCGCGACGGCGGTCTCCATATCAATGTCCGCGGCGATAGCGACCGGGCGAAGCAAGCCGAGGCGGTCGTCCGCGCGCTCTGATGGCACAGGTTTCTTCCAAGCAGATCGACGCCATCATCGAACGTCACGCCGCGCTGCAGGCGCGCATGGCGACGGGCGATATGGCGCCCGCCGATTTCGTCGCGGCGTCGAAGGAGTTTGCCGAGCTCGAACCCGTCGCCATCGCGGCGCGCGAAGTCGTGCGGTTGCGCGGCGAACTCGTTTCGCTGAACGAGATGCTCGCCGACCCCGAAATGAAGGCGATGGCGGCCGAGGAGATCGCCGCGATCGAGGATGCGCTTCCCACCGCCGAGCATGACCTTGCGATCAAGCTGCTGCCGAAGGACGTTGCCGACGAACGCGCCGCGATGCTCGAAATCCGCGCGGGCACCGGCGGCGATGAGGCGGCGCTGTTCGCGGGCGACCTGCTGCGCATGTACAGCCGCTATGCCGACGGACAGGGCTGGAAGGTCGAGGTGATTTCGGCGAACGAGACCGAGGTCGGCGGGTACAAGGAAGTCGTCGCGTCGGTGACGGGGCAGGGCGTGTTCGCGAAGCTGAAGTTCGAAAGCGGCGTCCACCGCGTCCAGCGCGTCCCCGCGACCGAAAGCCAGGGGCGCATCCACACCAGCGCCGCGACTGTCGCGGTGCTGCCCGAGGCCGAGGAAGTCGACGTCGCGATCAACGACAGTGACCTCAAGATCGACATCTATCGCGCGTCGGGCGCCGGCGGCCAGCACGTCAACACGACCGATTCGGCGATCCGCATTACGCATATCCCGAGCGGGCTCGTCGTGATCCAGCAGGACCAGCGCAGCCAGCACAAGAACAGGGCGAAGGCGATGCAGGTGCTGCGCGCGCGGCTCTATGACCTCGAGCGCGAGAAGATTCACAGCGCCGAGGCGTCGGCGCGCAAGTCGATGGTCGGGTCGGGCGACCGGTCCGAACGCATCCGCACCTATAATTTCCCGCAGGGGCGCGTGACCGATCACCGCATCAACCTGACGCTCCACCGCCTGCCCGAGATTATCGAAGGGCAGATGGACGAGCTGATCGATGCGCTGATTGCCGAGGATCAGGCGCAGCGACTGGCGGGGTTGGGTGACTGAAGTCGCCGCCGCGCTGCGCGAGGCGGCGCAGCGGCTGGAAGGCGTGTCGGACACGCCGCGGCTCGACGCCGAACTTCTGATGGCGCATGCGTTGGGTATCGAGCGGCCGACGCTGCTGCTCGATCCCTCGCGTCATGCGGTGCCCGCGGATTTCGTGTCGCTGGTCGAACGACGGATGGCACACGAACCTGTCGCCTATATCGTTGGATATCGGGATTTCTGGACGATCCGGCTGGCGGTCGGACCCGGAACGCTGATCCCGCGTCCCGACAGCGAGACGCTGATCGAGGCCGCGGTCGGCCATTTCGGCGAAGGCGGGCCGAAGCGGGTGCTCGACCTTGGTTCCGGTCCCGGAACATTGCTCTTGGCGGCGCTCGCCGAATGGCCGGAAGCGTACGGCGTGGGCATCGACGAATCCGGAAAGGCGGTCGATTGGGCCGAAAGGAACGCCGATGATCTCGGCATGGGCGACCGCGCGCATTTTCGGGCGGGCGACTGGGCGGTCGGTCTCGAGGGCCAATTCGACCTCATCCTGTGCAATCCGCCCTATATCGCCGACAGCGAAGTTCTGATGCCCGATGTCGCCGACCATGAGCCTGCCGGCGCGCTGTTCGCCGGGGCGGACGGGCTCGACGATTATCGCCGAATTATCCCCGATTTGCCGCGCCTTCTGGCGCCCGGCGGGGCTGCCATCCTTGAAATCGGGCATCGGCAGCATATGTTGGTTCGTGAGCTCGCCGAAGCGGCGGGGTTTTCGGTCGCCTGCAGACAGGATCTCGGCGGCCGCGACAGGGCGCTTTTGCTGACCCGCGCCTGACACCCGCACAAGAATTCGCTTGGTTTCCGCCGCAAAGCGCGGTAGGGGCGGCTCACAGGCCCGACCGGGATACCTTAATTGGTCCGGCTGGCCTGCTTCCCACTTACGATGCTGGTGCGGACCGTGGGGTTCGGCGCAAGCGGTAAAGGGAACCGCGCTTGGAGGCGCGGGCGCGACGCGCATATGGCGCGATCGGCCAAAAGGGGTTGGCGTAGCTTATTAGCTTATTCGACAGGATGTCTCAGTTGAACATGAACAACCGGCAAAGCGGTCGCCGTCGCGGCCGCAACAACAACAGCAACAATAATAACAATCGGTCGCAATCGGGCGGTCGCGGCGGGGTCGACCAGGCCAACCGCATCGACAGCCGGGCGCGCGGCAACGGCGCCCAGATGATCGAAAAATATCGCAACCTTGCGCGCGACGCGCAGCTTGCGGGCGACCGGGTCCAGACCGAATATTATCTGCAGTTCGCCGACCATTATTTCCGCGTCGTGAGCGATTTTCGCGCACGGCAGGAAGAAAAGAACGCCCAGAACGGGCAGGACCGTGGCCACGAGCGCCAGCGTGAAATTCGCGGCGTCGAGGATTTCGACGGCCATGACGATACCGACAGCGATTTCGAAGCCGACACCGGCGCGGGCGACGGTGACAATGGCGACGACCGCGGCGAGCGGACCGATCGTAGCGACCGCAATGAGCGGAACGACCGTGGCCAGCGCGACAACCGCGGCAATCGTGACGACGACAATCGCGGCAATCGCGAACCGCGCGGCAATCGCGACGATGACAATCGCGGCAACCGCCAGCCGGCGCGCAGCCGCCCGGCGCGCAATCGCGACGAAGACGAAACCCGCGACGACCGTAGCGAAGCCCCCGCCGTGCGTGAAGAAGCCGCCGAGCAGGAACCCGCTCCGCGTCCCGCGCGCCGTCCGGCTCGCCGCCCGCGTCAGGACGATAGCGTCGACAATGGCGATGCCGGGATCGACACCGCCGTTTTGCCGCCTGCGATTGGCCGCCCCGAACGCAGCGCCGAAGGCGATGCCGAGGGCGAAGCGCCCGCCGCCAAGCCGCGGCGTACGCGCCGCACGCTGGCAACGCGCAATACCGACGTCGAAGCGGCCGAATAAGCTAGCGTTTTCACACTGGTTTTTCCGATTCGCATGACATAGCCTCCCCGCGGGACATATCCTGCGGGGAGGTTTTTTTATGCGCGTGTTGGCCTTGGCCGCTTTGCCGTTGCTCGTCGGCGGGATGTCTTCTTCGGTTCTGGCGCAGGAGGCCGCGTCCGGCAACGCGCAGGGCGATGTCGCCGTCACCATCTATAATAATGGCCAGTCGCTGGTGCAGGACGACCGCCAGCTCAGCGTCGCCGCTGGACGCAACCGAATCGAGTTCCCCGATGTATCGGCGCGTATCCGTCCCGAAACGGTGACGCTCTCGGGCCCCGGCATCGGCATCGTCGAACAGAATTTCGATTTCGACCTGCTCACCCCCGACAAGCTGATGGACAAGGCGGTCGGCCAGTCGATTACCCTCGTCCGCACCAATCCGGCGACCGGCGCCGAACGCACCGAGCGTGCGAAGGTGCTCGCGGCGAACGGCGGCATCGTGCTCCAGATCGGCGAGCGGATCGAGGTGCTTCGCGACGACGGCCTGCCGGTGCGCGCGGTGTTCGACCGGCTGCCCCCCAATCTGCGCGCGCGGCCGACGCTGTCGGTCACCGTCGATGCCGCCAATGCCGGGACGGTCCCGGCGCGGCTGTCCTACCTCACCCCCAACCTCGGCTGGACCGCCGACTATGTCGCGCTGTTCGACGCCGCGAAGGGCGCGATGGATATCCAGGGGTGGGTGACGCTCACCAACAGCACCGGCACGACCTTCGCCAATGCGCGCACCCTGCTCGTCGCGGGCAATCCAGGCGGGGGCGGCGGGTTTCGCCAGATGACGGGCGCGATGGATTCGGCGGGCACCGAATCGAACGATCGCGAACGGCTCGGCGACTATTATCTCTATCCGCTCGCGCAGCGCACGACGATCGCCAACGCGCAGCAGAAACAGGTGAGCTTCCTCGACGTGAAGGGCGCACCCGCGCGCTCGACCTATGAATATGTCAATCGCTGGCTCGGCAGCAACACCGAGCCGGTGAGCACCGCGAGCGTGCTGCGCTTCTCGACCTCGCGCCAAGGCGGGCTCGGCGACCAGCTCCCGGCGGGCACGATCCGCGTCTATATGCGCGACGCGCGCGGCGACCCGCAATTCATCGGCGAGAACCAGATCGGCCATACGCCGATGGGTTCGGCGATGTCGCTGCGCACCGGCGACGCGTTCGACGTCAAGGTCCAGCCGACCGTCGTCTCGCGCACGCGCAAGGGCGATTCGCGCTGGGTGACGAAGATGAAATATACGGTGAGCAACGCTCGCCCGGCGCCGGTGACGGTGCTGCTCGCGCAGGACGGCCTCTATGGCGACGTGCGGATTAGCGACGAAAGCCTGAAGGGCGAGCGTATTTCGGCCGATCGCATGGAATGGCAGGTGCCGGTGCCCGCGAACGGCAAGGTCGACCTGACCGTCACATTCGATTCGCGTTACTGAGATCCACGCGATGCGGGCCTGGCCCCTGTTGATGTGGGTCGCGGCGCTGCTCGCGCCCGCGCCCTTGCTCGCGCAGGCCGCGGCGCCGGTCACCGTTTCGGCGAAGATCGACGACGCCGCGGTCACCGTCTATCGTGCGCCGTCGCGCGGGAGCGGGCCGATCAATCCGAACTGGCCGCAGGGTTTCGCCTTCATCACCGAAACGCGCACCGTTACCTTGCCGGCGGGGACGTCGATCCTGCGATTCGAGGGCGTGGCCGAAGGGCTGCTCCCCGAAACCGCGGTGGTCAGCGGGCTGCCCGACGGTGTGGTCGAAAAGAATCGCGATGCACGGCTGCTGTCGCCCGCGGGGCTGGTCGATGCCTATCTCAAGCGCAGCGTGACGCTGCGCCGCACGAACCGCGCCACCGGAAAGGTCGTCGAACAGGAAGCGGTGATCCAGTCGGGACCGAACGGCGGGGTCATCCTGCAAACAGCGGCGGGGATCGAGGCGCTCGCCTGCTCGGGGTTGCCCGAACGCATGCTCTACGCCCGCGTGCCCAAGGATTTGTCCGCCAAGCCGACCCTGTCGGTGCTCGTCGAAAGCAAGGCGGCGCGGACGGTGAAGGTGCAGCTCCTCTACCTCGCCGAAGGGTTCGACTGGGCCGCCAACTATGTCGCCGACCGCGGCGCCGACGGAAAGACGCTGGGGCTGACCGGCTGGATCACCGTCGCCAATGGCGGCGTGACGAGCTTTCCGGGGGCGCAGCTCAATGTCATCGCGGGGCGGCTCAACAAGATGTACAGCCCGCCGCTGCCGCGCAGTACGCCGGGGCCGCTGGTGCTGAAATGCTGGCCGATGGATATCACGAGCACGCATCCCTTATGGGAATTGCCGCCGATCATCGAGATCGAACAGAATTACGACGGCAGAATGGCCGAGGAAGTCGTCGTGACGGGCAACCGGCTCGAACGGCGCGCGATGGCGATGGCACCGCCGCCGCCGCCGCCGCCCCCGCCGCCGGCACCGCCGCCCCCTCCCGCCGAGGATCTGGGCGACCTCAAATTCTATCGCGTCCCGTTCCGCGTCGACGTGTCGGCAAAGGGGCAGAAGCAGGTCGCGCTGCTCGCGAAGGACAAGGTCGCGGTCGAACAACTTTATGCGGCGACGCTCTATAATTTCGGTGACGGGAGGCCGCAGCCACTGACGATGCGGCTGCGGGCACAGAATCGCGAATCGGACGGGCTGGGACTCGCGCTGCCCGCGGGCATGGCGACGGTATTCGAAACGATCGGTGGCCGCCGCCTGCTCGTCGGCGAGGCGCGGATCGGCGACAAGGCAAAGGACGAGCGCGTCGACTATGACATCGGCTCAAGCCCCGCGGTCCAGTATAAGGTCGCGGTCCAGAACGACCCGAACCCCGACTATCGCCTGTGGCAGGTCACGCTGACCAACGCCCGGCCTTTCGATGCCGAGGTCGAAATGCTGATTCCCTTCGCGCTCGATCCGACTCCTGCGGGCTGGGAGCGGCGCGGGTCGAGCTGGGTCTGGCGCGTTCGCGTCCCCGCGAACGATAGTCTTGCCCAGACCTTCCGCCAGAAACTGAAGGGCGACTGATACGCCCCGATGATTCGCGTCAGGCTGACGGCAGCGGCCGGGGCCGGTGATTCTCGTCGAGCGCGACGAAGGTGAACAGCCCGCCGGTCACCTTCTCCTCGGTTCGGCCACCATCGCGCGTCGCGATCACCTCGATTCGAATACCCATCGAGGTCCGCCCACGCCGTTCGAGCGTCGCATAGACCGAGATGATATCGCGCAGCAGGATCGGCGCGATGAACTCCATCGACTCGATCGCCACCGTCGCGACCGCGCCCTGCGCCTCGCGCCCGGCGACGATCCCGCCCGCGATATCCATCTGGCTCAATACCCAGCCGCCGAAGATATGGCCGTTGGCATTGATGTCGGCGGGGCGCGGCACGACGCGCAGGATCGGGTCGCGCGGGCAATCTGGCTTGTTATCGGTCATGGTTCATATCCGGATCGTCTTCGAAGGGGTCTTCGATCGCTTCGTCATGGCCGCTGCCGCTCGACAGGAAGACAAGCCCCATCAACGCGGCGCCGAGCAGGACCGACAGGCCCACCCCGGCGGCGGTCGCGATCATCATGTGGATGGTCAGCGCCTCGCCCATCGTGAATCGAAGCCAGCCGAGTGCGCCGACGACGGCGAGCAGCGAAACCAGCGTCATGCCCTTCATCAGCCGGCGATAGCGGGCCCAGGCGACTTTCGACGTGTCGCCATCGTCGAGCGGGGAGCGTTTGACCATGGGCGCCTCCATGGACCACCCCGCGGGCAAGGCCAAGCGCGAATGGAATGCGGCCGGGCGTTTCGGCTTTGCCGCGAATCATGATAGGCTTTGCCTCGACAGAAGCGACATGGGGAGCGGCAGGCATGACGATCGGAGCGATCCTTCACGGGCGGACGGGCGCGATCATTTCGGCGCGCAAGGAAGATAGCGTTCGCGCGGTGCTCGACCTGCTTGCGCAGCACCGCATCGGCGCGGTCCCGGTGATGGAGGGCGAGGCGATCGTCGGCATATTCTCCGAACGCGACCTCGTCCGGCTGATGTCCTCCTATGGCCCCGAGGCGCTCGACCGCCAGCTCGACGAAGTGATGACCAAGACGCCGGTGACCTGCGATTCGGGAACCGCGGTCATCGCGGCGCTGTCGCAGATGACGCAGCGCCGCATTCGCCACCTGCCGGTGGTCGACGGCGGTCGACTCGTCGGATTCGTGTCGATCGGCGATCTCGTCAAATATCGTATCGACAAGATCGAGGCCGAAGCCGCGGCGATGCGCGACTATATAGCGTCCTGAGCGGGCGCATCGGCGGCCGGCGGCTGGCGGCGCAATATAAGGCGGATCACTTCGGCGAGCGCATCGCGTTCGAGCATCCACAGCAACGCGCCATAGAGCGCGACCCCGAGCCCGACGAGCGCCGCGAGTCGCACCGGCGCCGCAAGGCCGAACGGCGCGATCGCCTCGGCGGCGAAGCCTACCCCGATCGCCATCACCAGCGCGGGCGCGAGTCCCGGTAACATCGCACGCGCAACATCCCACAAGGTGACGCCGATCAGCGGTGCCGACAGGCGCGCGGTGACGAGCAGCAACAGCGGCGCGGCGATCAGCCACGCCCACGCCATGCCGATCAGCCCCCACTGCGCTCCGACAAGGAAAGCGATGGGAAAGAGAATCGCGCCGCTCATCGCCGTGAACATCGAGATCGACGGCTTGCCGAGCGCGTTGGTGACGGGGGCAAAGAGAATCTGCACCGTCATCAGGATCAGCGCGAGCGAGATGAGCTGGATATAGGGCACCATGCCCAGCCACTTGGTACCGAACAAGGTTTCGATCATTGGCCCGGCGACGACGGCGAGCCCGCAATAGAAAGGCGCGGCCACGAGCATCAATATGCGCACCGTCTTCAGGAACGACCAGCGCACCGCGGCGGCGTCGGTCTTGATTCGCGCATAGGCGGGGAAGGCGACCTCGTTCAGCGGCGGTACGAACTTTGCCATGAAGATCTGCGCTAGGAACAGCGCCTCGGCATAAAGGCCGAGCGCGTGCGCATCGAATCGCGCACCGGCGATGAAAATATCCGACTGACTCTGCACCAGCCAGAAGAGCTGGCTGAACAGGACCGCCGACCCGAATCCGATGATCTGGCCGCAGCCCTTGAAATTGAAGCTCGGCCAGACGA